>NZ_JALNUQ010000010.1:0-104698 GCF_026540875.1 Sphingomonas sp. GM_Shp_2 | reverse complement strand
AGTCCAGGACTATCGCCGGCGCGCCGGACTTCTTCTCAACCTTCTCGACTTCTTCCCTTTGAATGCCAGCCTCGTCCGCGAACAGCTCCTTGATGATCATCACCCCCATGACGGTGCGGTCGTTCAAGGGGACCTTGTAGAGCACGCCTCCGGTTCGCACGGCGAACTGTGGTCTGCCCATGATTTGGCCCAGCGCGCCGATGAGTTGACTGCGCGCCTTCTCCATCTGCTTGCGGCCCGTCGCGCGCTTCCGGTTGAGCGTGCGGTCCAGCGCGTCCTTGTTGTTGGGGCTGTCCTTCGCTTGCACCACTAGGATGCGGCTGGGGCCAATTACCAGTGCGTCCGCGAGTTCCTCATCGTAATCCCCACGGAAGGGGTTTAGGTGGACGTTCGCGGGGCCGAAGACCCGCTGGAGCGCCTCAGCGATGCCGGGCTCCTGGAAAGAGCCTGGATTGTTGTTCTGGACTAGGCTGTGGAACGGAACGTTGGGCGTGCCAAGATAGTCAGCTGTTCGATCTAGGTCGATGATCGCTATGTCCGGCGGGAACAGGGGCTCAGTGAAGACGACGCGCAGCGCCTCCCGGTCGGCTTCGGCGTCTCGCAACCCAAACCAGTCGGCCGTGGTTGCCAGCATGGTCAAAAACGCCTTGGGATCGGGCTTCGACCGGCGGAAGCTGCGAATTTTCTCGGCTTGGCCGGCAGGGTCGTCCACACGGGCTGTGAAGCCGGCGAGCTCGATCTCCTGCTCATCGAAGAAGTGTGCCGTCAGCCTTCCGGACGTAATTAACTCCACGAGGCTATCGGAGAGTGGGTCGTCGAACAGGAGCGTTCGAATGCAAAGCGGCTCGTCCGCGTCGTCGAAAAAGGCAGTGAGCAGCCCCATGCCCACTGTGTCGCCGACCTGCATGGGAACGGGATAGAAGGCAAACCCGCCGCGACCGATGGCGGTGAGGATGATTTCCTTCGTCGCTTTGACGATTAGCAGGGGTGGCTCGTCCGGGTCGGGCCGGGCAACCCAGAGGCCGGGCGGTAGGTCGCGTATGGCTTCTCGGATTCCGGGGTGCTCTATCGTCAGCATCATCGGCATGGGGGTGCGAGCAATTCCGATTCTGTTGTCCTAGTCTCATCAGCGCTATACCATGGCAGTCGATAAGTCGCGGATAACCGCCGCGAGTTTCCGCCCTTACGTGATCGTTATCCGATGCCTATGGTTGCCCTGAGTGATTGGGGGTAGCATGGCATCGGGAAGGCGTAAGAAACAGGCGGTTCCCCCTCGTGAAGCAACGGCTGTAAACGTCACCCCGTTCTGGAAACGTCCATGGCCATGGCTTCTTGGCATGATCGCAGGGCTCGCCCTATTGCTGACCAATGTCACCTCAATCCTGTCGAACGCTCGTGCATTGCCCGGCGAAGTTCGCAAGACGTCGGATCAGTTTTCTGGCTGGTACGGCGACTACCAAGGCTGGAAAGGCCGCTGGACGAATGATCCGGAAGGTATGGTAGACGCAGCCGGACTTAGCCTATCATCGCAGCCTTTCAGGATCGACATCGATGATACTGTTTCCGGTGATATCGTTGGTACGCTTGAGACCAAGGGAATCTGCGACAAGCTCCCTCTCTTCGAAAATCTTCTAGTGGATGGGAGTATCTCAAGTTCGAAGTACGCCACGATTCACGTGTTTGACTTCATTGGCGGCTATCGCCGTGAGTTCGCGGTGTTGCGTCTCGAGCGAGAAGGTCAGGTGATGCGGGTTACGCCGCTGGCCGACCACGCTAGAGTGTTCGCGCGCGAGAGTCGTATCGCGCGCGATCCAGAAGGGATTGGGGGGCCGGACAATCGCGAGGCGATCTGCCCCGGAAAGCGCGCAAAGTTCATCGAACGCGCATTAGAGAAGGCGAGCAAGAGCTCGGCGCAGCCCTAACATGAACAGATGTCTAGTCTCGGGAGCTCAGAAGCGCGGCTGAATGTCTGAAAATGGGTCAGAGTGCAAATCAACGAAAACTGCGTTGAATCGCGGCAACCACCGCACGTCCTTCACTCAGTGTCGCTTCGATCATTGACTGAAGATGGTGCGTAGTTGCGCCGCGCGTGCCGACATAACCTGATCGAACCAATTCGACGAATGCTTCGCTGCGCAGATAATGACCATCGAGTTCGGCATGGTCGATGCGAAGGCCGCCCCGGCTTCCGCGCAGGCCGCCGTGGCCAAGCATATGGTCGAAATGTCCGAGGCTGATCACGATGCCCGCCGCACTCGCTGCCGAGTGGCGTTTCATCTTGTTCACAAAGAAGGCGCCGGGATGGAGGCGGTATGGCCCCTCCGGATCAAGATCGAGATCGAATTGCCGCATCCGGTCAAGCTCATCCTCGAATTGCGGAGGCGCTGCGGCATCGCACTGCATTGGGTCAACTGATCGAGCGGGTCGCTGCCGGAAGGGCAGGGGACGACGAGATCATCCGCCTGCGTGACCTGTTCGGCCCGATCTCCTTGCTGCCGACTGGCGAACGTGGCGCATGTCGGCTGTTCAAGGTCGGTAAGCCTGGCAGCACCTGATCGACGGGCCATCTACCGCCCCGGCATCGCTTTCCCGACTTGCCAGTGGTTACCTGTAACCGCGCCCTTCAAGTCAAACAACGAGCTGATTTTCCGTTAAACGCACGTCCATCGTAGAGCCAGAACGTCCCAGCGCATCTACAGCAGAATGGGGGTACTGGCACCAAATCCCGAACCAAAATACAATGGATACAATATCATAGCTATAGCCGGAAGATCCCTGTGGGTACTGTCCCCGCAACCATTCCAGATTTTCCAAAGCGTCCCGGTAGCCTGCGCTCCCGGGGCGCTTTCGCGTGCTTGTTGCCAATCAGTTATGTGGAATCAGCGTGTTTCGCGAGGTGCCGGCGCGTGCACCGGCAACCCGCCACGTCGATTTGCCTCCGGGGTATTGTGGGGGTGCGAAGGAAGCGGTACCGCCAATGGGGCTTGAGGAACTCGACGTAAAGTACGCGACCAGGCGGGATCGCGATTAGAAGCTCACCAATGGCGGCGGACTATATGTTCGTGTCCGTTCCAACGGCTCGAAGCTGTGGCGGATGAAGTTCCGGTTCGACGGAAAGGAGAAGATGCTGTCGTTTGGCAGCTATCCCAATCTCACCCTTCTTCTCCGCCGTCACCCTCGCTGCCACCGTTATCTGCTGGCAGTGATCAACTAAACATTGGTGTCCGCCTTGCCGGCGTGACCAGTGACGGACGGGGTAGGGCGACGGCCAGGTTGACGCCGAGGAGGACGCAGCAGATTGTCGTGTCAGCTTCCGTCCGGGCGGGTCGAGTCTCGGGTGACGCTGGCAGCGAGATGGAAAGTGGCAGGGTCGGGCGGTTGTGCGGGGTTGAACGGCGGTAGATTGGATCGCAGATGGTGCGCGAGCGGCAGCCGTGCGTCGGCAATGCCTTTCGCGACACTGCGCGCAAGCACCCAGGCGCCATAATTGTCGTGGTGGGTTGCGTCCCGCCCGCCGTCGTTAAAGGCGAGAGGCGCCCGCTCGGGACCGAGCGCCTCGTAGAAAGCGATGCTGGCGGCGTTGAGGTCGATGACAGGTACGCGTAGCTCGGCGCCGACCGCCTTGGCCGCGGCGACATAGTCGGCCAAGGTCGAGCGAATCCTCCGACCCGCCCAGTTGCGCCGGTCGGGCGAGGTAATCAGCACAGGCGTCACGCCGCGCCGCCGGAATTCGGCGATCCACGTCCGCAGGTAATCGCGATAGGTGCTGTCGGCTGCGGCATAGGTCTGTGGCCAGTTCGCTTTCTGGTCGTTGTGACCGAACTGGATCAGCGCCCAGTCGCCGGGCTTTGCCGTCTCCAGAACTTTGGCGAGTCGAAGCTCGGTAAGGAACGACTTCAGCGTCTCACCGGACTCGGCGTGATTGGCGATCGCAACGTCGGGACGAAAGAAGACCGGCAGCATCTGACCCCAACTCGCCGCCGGCTCCGCCTGCTGATCGGTGACCGTTGAATCACCCAGCAGAAAGATAGTCGGAACGGAGACGGGCTCTACCGTGATCGCAGCGACGCCCGGGTGCTCACCAAGAATTTCGAGTGTCAGCCGGTCGTCCCAGCTGAATGAACGCCGCTCGCGTGGCTTGAGCAGAACGGATGAACTGCCCGGCGCCTGCGCAGGCGGAGGCACGAGCGCGGCGTCGCGCACATTCACGATGAAGGTACACGTAATCCGACGGCCGGCGGGTACGCGAACCGCATCGAGCATAAGCCGGCGCGTCTCTGCCTTGATCGTCGTTTCCGTTGCGTGGTCCGATCGCCCGAGGGTGACAGTTACGCGGTAATTGCCCGGCGGGGCAGCAACCGAGAATAGTCGCGCCGATGAAGGCTCATAGCCGTAGCCGTCCGAATAGGTGCGGTTCGCTGCCACTGAGGTCGCGCCTGTTCCATCGAACGTAAAATGACGCTTTTGTGCCGGTAACGGTGCGGCTGCGGCCAGCGTAACAGCAAGCGCCGCAGTCAGTCGCATGTCGGCCCACCGGCAGGCGTCGCGCGGGTGAGCGCCGGAACATGTGGAGTGACATAGCGGGAGACGGGTAGCCTCATCCGCTTCAGGTCGACTGCGACCAGATCAGCAACGTGCCGCGCGCCCAGTTCGCTGAAATGCGTATCGTCGTGCACGCCCTGCGGGTAACCCGGCGCGCCGGCATCACCTTCGTAATGAAGGTAATATCGCTTGGCGGCTTCCTCACCCAGTGCCTGCACCATCGCCTCGGAGCGCTTGCCGAGGTCGATCAGCGGCGTGCGCGTTGCACGCGCTACCTGTCGCGCAGCATCTGCATAGGCGGGATAGGTAGGCTGCTCGACACCGTTCCGGAAGTCGCGACGCGCCACCGGGGTGAGGATCACCGCCCGTGCGCCAGCCTGTCGCGCTACGGCGAGGAAGCGGTGGAGGTTGGCGGTATATTGCGCCACCGTGGTATAGCGTTCGGGCTTGTCGATGCTCTGGTCGTTATGTCCGAATTGGATCAGCAGCGTGTCGCCACGACGCAAATCGGCGGCGATCCGGTCGAGCCGCCCCTCGCGAATAAAGCTATTGGTGCTGCGCCCGCCGATGGCGCGGTTCTCCACCGTGACGTTGGGCGCCAATGCACAGCGCAGCATCGTGCCCCAGCCGGATTGTGGATAGCGGTCTGCCCGGTAATCCTGCGCGGTGGAGTCGCTGGCGATGAAGATGCGCAACGGTGGCGGCGCGGCGGCCCCGACAGCGAGTGACAACAGCGCTAATCCGACAGCCCTTGCTTTCAACGGTGCTCTCCTTCTCGCCCTGATCCGACACGGAGCAACGGTCACAAATTCAACGATAATTCCATTATGTGCAATCAAATCTAAATATTGGGACTTGGCTTGGCAAGCGTAATGCGTCAATCCTGTGCCGAGGGCTGAACTATCGAGGCCGAGGATGATGGGGTTGATCGCTGCCGCCCTGATAGCACCGCCGCCCCCAGCGGAAAGCAAGTTGCTGCGCGATTGGCGGATCGAGGCGGAGGACCCAGATGCGCGCGTGACCGAGCAGGCCGGGGTTATCGACATCGACACGCGCAAGGGGCTAACCTTGTGGTCGATGACGCCGGTCGCCAGTCCCGTCACGATCCGGTTTGAGGCGATGGCGGTGGCGGAAGGCGGTGCCAATGACACGGCCAGCGACCTCAATGCCTTCTGGATGGCGACGGAGACAGGCAGGGGCGGTGGGCCGCTACGCCCGCGCCACGGTGCGTTCGGCGCCTACGACGATTTGCGCACATATTATGTGGGGATCGGTGGCAACCGGAACACGACGACGCGCTTCCGCCGCTATGTCGGCATACCCGGCAACCGACCGATCCTGCCCGAGCATGACAGGCGGGCGCCCGCCGACCTGCTTGTCGCCAATCGCTGGACGCGGATCGCGCTGATCGCGAACGGCCATACCGTAGCGGTGGAGCGCGACGGCGTGCGGCTGTTCACGCTGCACGATCCACAACCCTATTCGCGCGGCTATTGGGGGCTGCGTACGACCTGGAGCCACCTGCGCATCCGGCGGGTGCGCGTATCCGCTCGTTGAAGGAGAAATCCGTGGAATGGAATCGTCGCGATGCGTTGACGTTTGCGCTGCTGGGCAGCGGGGCCGCAATGGTGCCGGGCGCGCGCGTGGCGGCCGCTGCGGCACCATTCAGGCCAGCACCGATACGCTGGATCGACGGCTCGGCCCCTGCGCTACACGTCGGGCAAACATTTGGCGTCGCGTGGCCTCGCAGCGCAGTGAAGCTTGGCACGGCCCTTACGGTCACCGATCGCAACGGTGACGCCGTGCCGTCTCAGACATGGATCACCGCACATTGGCCGGATGGTTCGATCAAGTGGAGCGCGCATGCTGTTCCGGCCGACGTTGTGGCGGACAGCCTGATCGTGTCGCGTGGTCGGCCGACGGTACCGCGTGGTGCGGTGCGGGTGACGGAGGATGCCGATACGGTAACGATCACCGTCGGTGACCTGCGGTGGGAAATCGGGCGATCGGGGCCAGCGCTGGTGCGACAGGCGAGCATGGCAGGCCGTCAGGTGCTAGGTCCCGTCACATTGGCGGGTGCCGCGCGCACCGAGCCGCTTCACGGTGCCGACCAGCCATTTGAGGGTCGGATCGAGACAGTGACCGTGGAGCAGCGCGGGCCGGTGCGCGCGGTGGTAAAGATCGAGGGCAGGCATGTCTCCGGCGATCGCCGCTGGCTGCCGTTCGTGGTGCGCCTCTACGCCTATGCGGGCTCGACGGGGCTGCGCATGGTGCACAGCGTCGTGTTCGACGGGCGCGCGTCACAAGACTTCATCTCCGCGCTTGGCGTGCGGGCGCATGTGCCGATGCGCGCCGAGTTGTACGATCGGCACGTCCGCTTTGCGACCGATGCGCAGATGTTCGCGGAAGCGGTGCGTCCGCTGACCGGCCTACGTCGTGATCCCGGCACGGCGTTTCGGGCAGCGCAGGTTGCCGGACGCGCGGTGCCGCCGATCGAGGAAATGGCAAAGACGGTGCGCTCAACGCTGAACCGTATTCCGGCATGGGGCGACTTCCGGCTGGAGCAGCCAAGCGCCAACGGCTGGACGATCGCCAAGCGCACGGCGCCGGGCCAGGGCTGGATCGACGCCGATCAGGGGCATCGCGCTCCGGGGCTGGCCTATGTCGGATCACCGCAGGGGGGAGCGGCGATCGGCGTGCGGTACTTCTGGCAACGGCATCCCGCCGCGCTGCACGTCGATGGTGCGACTGGCGACGACGCGGTGTTGACTGCATGGCTCTGGTCGCCCGGCGCTGCGGCGATGGACCTGCGTCCCTATCACGACACGATGGGGATGGAGAGCTTCGATGCACAGAATGAAGGACTGTCGGTTAACTACGAGGATTACGAACCCGGATGGGATGACGCTTCCGGGATCGCGCGCACCAGCGAACTGATGCTATGGGCGTTCGCCGAAACGCCCGGCAGCGACATACTGCGTCGGCTCGCCACGACGCAGGCCGAGCCGCCACAGCTGATGGCGGAACCTGCGCACCTTCACGCCGCCGGAGTATTCGGCGATTGGGGACTGTGCGATCGGTCGACACCCAACCGCGCTGCGATCGAAGATCAACTCGCCAACCTCGTCGATTTCTATGCCGGAGAGGTCGACCGGCGCGCGTGGTACGGGTTCTGGAACCATGGCGACGTCATGCACAGCTACGACTCCGACCGGCATCGCTGGCGATACGATATCGGCGGCTTCGCATGGGATAACAGCGAACTCTCGCCCGACCTGTGGCTTTGGTACCAGGTGCTGCGGACCGGTGATGCCAGAACGTGGCGGCTGGCCGAGGCGATGACCCGGCATACCGGCGAGGTCGACGTGTACCACACCGGGCGCTTCAAGGGCCTGGGGACTCGTCACGGCGTGCAGCATTGGAGTGACAGCTCGAAACAACCGCGCGTCAGCAACGCCGCGTATCGACGTCCGTTCTACTATCTGACCGCGGATGAGCGCGTGGGCGATCTGCTGCGCGATCTGCTCACCTCCGACCAAACGCTGACTACGGTCGAGATTGGGCGCAAAGTCCCGGGCAAGGCGAAAACGCCCCTACCTGCGGGAACGATCGAGATGACCTTCGGCACCACCTGGTGCCCGCTGGCGGCGGCGTGGCTCACCGAATGGGAACGCAGCGGCGACACGCACTGGTGCGACCGGCTGATCGCAGGGCTGGATAGTATCGGGCGACTGCCCAAGGGATGGATGACCGGTAGCGCGCCGTTTGATCTGACATCCGGGCGGTTTGTCGACCAAGGGCGGGGCGTGTCGATCAGCCACCTGAACGCGGTGTTCGGAGCTGTAGAGGTGAGCTCGGAGTTGATCGGGTTGCTGGACGTACCCCGCTATCGCACGGCGTGGCTGACGTATTGCCGGTGGTATAACGCGTCGGAGGCTGACTATGTCGCGCGCTTTGGCGCGCCGTTCGGAGCGCGCAACCTGCGCGAGGGGCATTCGCGTCTGACCGCTTATGCTGCGTTCCACGAGAAGGATGACGCGCTTGCCACGCGCGCGGCGGTGGAATTCCTGTCGGGTGACGCCGGTCTGGGCACATGGCCGCGCGATCCGCGGCACGTGGTCGATGGAGTGCTGGAATGGCCCGGCGTGTCGACCAACGCCGCGGCACAATGGGGCTTGGCTGCCATCGAGAATCTGGCGCTGGTGCCTGGCGCATTGGATCGTGAAACCATTGTCGCCCCAAGTGCATCCAGACGGCCGCGCCTGCGCGATGCCGGCCGTGATTAAGCGGTGCGGCATTGTCGCCGCGGGGGAAGGGGCTCTTGGATGCGGGTTGCACGATCCCGTTATGCTGGAAGGTGCCTTGCGCCTGATGACGATGGGCATGCCACCGAGCTCACTGCAGTTGGGAAGGGCGATGCGGCGATGCGATGGTGACGCTTGGCTGCTTTCGACATCCCGGCGACAACCATCAGCTTCGGAAAATTGCGGCCGTTCAGGTGACGCGCCGTCAAGAGACAAGGCGACGTTCGTGTAATGGTGACGATAGCAGCCACGGCAACCGCGTGATTGCGCGGACTGTAGCAGTCTGCCTGAAATCGCCAAGCGGAATAGGGTCAATCCGCAAAACAGGCTTGTCGACGTACTCGACCTGATCGAGCGGAGCCACCTGATCGAACGACTGGACGAGCTGCCGATTGGGTCTGAAAGATTTCGGCGCAGATGGCCCGTAGCCGCCCTAATCTGCTTGCTGGCTCCTGGCGTCGGACGCATAATCTTTACTCAACGCAAAGGTACTGATTGTACTACGTCCGCTTCTTGCGCTGGCTTTGCTCGGTGTTGGAGCTTCTCGCCCTTCCGCCCCGCCCCAATATTGGCCAGTCCAGCGCTATGTTGAATGGCAGCCGGAATGGGAAAGCCAAATTATCAACGCGGCAGGGTTGTCTGCACGAATCGAAGTCGAACGATGTGGAAAAGATCGTCCGGCGTCAGAAGAATGTTTCGAAGGTGGTCGGTATCTGGTGGCGACAGTCCGGGCACCGGGGATGAAGCCGGTCACGATGCGGGGTGAGCCCGGCGTTACCGCTTTTGTTGGTATCGGGAAGCTTACTCCGGATGCGACGCAGCCTTCGCTGATCTTGATTTCAGAAAATGGGGGGAGTGCCGGCTGCGTTGAGATCGATTTGGCCGTGCCGCAGATGACCGGATATGAACGCGTGAGGCTCAGCGCCGGCGAAGATGACGATGGTACTCAGTGTCGGGTTGATCCGTCCCGTCTGGCATGGCCCCGGGATATGACCGGGCATGGTCGCCCTGAGTTCCAGTTGCTCGATACGAGATTCCAGTGCCGGTTTACCAGTTGCGCCGGTAGCTGGTATCCTCCTCGGATAGTTGCCCTCGACGGACGAAAGGGCGTCGACGTTTCCTCAGATCCGGCTCTTAGGCCCCTTTATCTCATAGACATGGTCAAAGCACGGCATGCCTGCAAAAATGCCAAGGAGGAGGCGCAGGGTGCGTGTGCAGGATATGCGGCGGATGCTGCTCGCGTGGGGCAACTGCCGCAAGCCTGGCGTGTCATTCACGCCCAAGTGCAGCGCGGGTGCCGAGTGCCATTCTCCGATGTCTGCCCAGACACCAATCGCATCCCGACGAGTTTTCCGGCAGAGCTAGCACCTCTGCTGCCGGCAGCCGGATAGTACCTTCATCGCTGCTGACAATGACTGGGAGCGAACCGCGACCCGGTGTCTGGCTACGTCGCCCGCTGTCGGGCTCCCACCCCAGCACCGTCATCGTGTCCCTGCCGCTACGATGGTGCGTGAAACTTGCGGCGCTGCTGTGGCGTGAACGTACCTACGAACCGGGCAATCCAACGGCCTGACGAGATCTGCCAATGCAATCCGCATCGCCTGGATCATGTCTTCAGGAGGTGGGCGACCGATGGTTTGAGGGTCCACCAGCGTTCTAGAGGCCCATGCTGTAGGCTTGGCCAGCGTGATCCAGCGCGCGACCGGTCAGGGCGGGGGAGGCGATCTGCTTTCGATAGACCCAAAGTTTTTGGGCCACTCTTCACCGCCCAAGCGGCCAGATCCGCTGTCATGCCCGACAGCGATCCGGCCGCTCATCAACGCAAATCTGTGCCTTACCTAGGCGATCATCACCGTCCGGGCCGGCCGAAGGCGATGCGGCCACCGGTCAGCAGTCGCCAGCCGCCGTAGGACAAGGCGGTCACGCGCGGCCTTCCGTCCGCAAAAGTCTCATATTTGCCGAACGAATTGCTCTGCGTCTGTTTGGTAAGGTTGCGTCCCTCGACATACACCTGCACCTGCTGCGTTATGTTGTAGCTCGCTTTGAAGTCCAGAAATTGCGTCTCGTCCTTGAACAACGGCGCGCCGGGATTGTAGCCCGGTCCGACCAGACGGACATTGGTGTAGTTGAGGCCTGGATAGTTGATATCGGTTGAATTTCCGCCGCACGGCGTGATGCAGTTGAATACCTCCGTACGACGCTGGTACGCGAGGCGCAGACTCAGTCGACCGTCGTCATACCATAGCGAGCTGTTGAGATAATAGCGCGACTGTCCTGGGGGCGCCATGACGTCGCCAGTCGATGGATCGAGGGTGCCAACCGACGCCTTGGACATGAGGAACGAGATATTGGCATCCATCCCAGTGTATCTCAGATACCATGGCAGGAAGGTGAAGGCGGTCTTGCCGGAGAATTCCCAGATGTTCCGTTTGTAGCCTGGAGCGTTGTCAAAGGTCGGATAGTTAAAGGTCAATTCGGAAAGCGTCTTTCCAGTGACCGGATCAACCGTTTCGCTGCCCGCGAACGGTTGACCCGTACGGGTAACGTTCATCGCCCCGCCCAGCTTTACGTCCAGCTTGCCGAAGGTGGCCGACAGTACCGTGTCGCGGTTCGGGTACCATTCCAGCGCGAGATTGTAGTTCCACGCCGTATAGGGGCGCAGGGCGGGATTGCCAACGCGACCCGGGCAGCTGAACGGATCTTCACCGTCTCCGGCAAGATCGAGCGTCACGCGCTCGTCGACGACGCAGGAGCCGGCAGCCAGCAGGTTGCCGGGAGCGGGCCTTGCCACCGTCTTGCCGGCATAAGCACGAAGGACCAGCGACCGATTGAATCCCCACAGATTGAAGTTGAACGTCGGAAGCCAATCCCACGAAGTCGCCTCGGCCGTCGTGTTCTGCTGAAAGGTTTGCGACACCGTTCCGCCAACGGCGTTCGGGTTGAGCGGATCGAAGGCGGCCGTGGTCTTGATCGTGGTCAAAGACAGCAGCCCCGAGCCCTTCACGCGCGCATAGATGCCGCGCAAGCCGATATTGCCGTCCGTCACGATACCGAACGGCAGGTCCTGCGAATAATCGAACATGCCGTACAGGTTGATGATTGTCTCGTCCGTACGCGTTACCGGCTGGTCGTACATCTTGCCGTCGCTGCCCATGCACTGTTTCAGACAGTCGAAATTCATGAATTGCGAGGCGCCCAGCCCGGAGAACAGCTCATCGGTACGGATGCCTGGCCATGCCGGCGGCAGGTTGCCGCGATTGGGAACGCCGTTGAAATAAACGGAATCAGGCTGTTCCAGCGTTTTGGCGAACAGGTCGCGCAACTGGTCCGGAGTGAGTGTGTCGACCCCTGACCGTATCGCCGCCGGGTTCCGGGAGGGAACGAAGCCATAATTGCAAGACAGTCCGCCGGCCGCAGCCGAACCTGCCGTCGGCTGGCAGGCGCGAAGCGTTCCCCTGACGTTGGCCGTCGGCACGATGACTGCGGGAACATAGCCCGGCTGGCCGTAGGTCCCGATTGCAGCAACCGGCGTGTAGCCACCGCCGCCCCAGAAGTTGATCTTGTTGTTGCGATACATCGCACCGTATTTGACGCGCGTGATGAACGCCATGAAATCTTCGGTGCGATAGGTCAGGTCGAGCTTGGCAATGCGCTCAGACGATTCGGACGTGGTCGGACTGAAGGACACGCCGAAGCTCGGTGTGGTCTGCGGCAGCTGGCCAACCGTATAGGCGGGCGACGCGACCGTGGTAGGAGATGCCGCAACTGCGGCCTGCCCAAGGCAGGTCGGCGCAGTGCCGGTGCCGATACAGGGTGGCGAGGACAGCTGCACGAAATTGTTGGGGTTGCTCTCGTCATATCCAGCTGGCAGCTGGATATCCCATAGGCCGTTGGGTTGCAGCGCGAGCGTTGCGTTGCCGTAGGAATAGGACCGCGACGTACGCTTGTCGACGCGGCTGCTGGTCGCCGTAGTCATGCCGGCCATGAAGTCGATATCGACCTGCTCACCTCGGAACTCGGTGCCGCCTTGAAAATAGTTCGTTTTTACATCGATCGTGTTCTCGATCTGGTCGACGTTGACCGAATTGTTGGTCAGCGTCATCTTGGTGACGTTATGTTGATCGTCAACGACGATGCTGCCGGGCACGACGTTGAGGACGTTGCCATAGGTCGCGTTGCCGCCGACCGCGTTCAGACCATATTGCGGATCGTACAGATAGTAGCCGGTCGGCGCGGTCGGCGAGACGGTGCGGTACCGCTGCGCCCCGGTGGTCGTGTCGACATAGGTTCCCAGTGCGTTCTGCGTCAGCAGCGACACCGGGTTATGGGTGCGGAACTGGTCGTGGACCTTGCGGTTGGCGATCGACGCTTTCCCGAAAACGATCAATCGGTCGTTGACCTTGAAATCGAGCCGCCCGTCGAAAGAATAGCGTTTATCTCGCTGCGTCTGCATCAGATTACGGATCAGCGATGGCGTGTAGTCGTTCCACTGGTTCAAGCAGCTCTGTTGCTCTAGGACGCGCTGGGATCGCTGCGCCGTCGTGCCGGCGGTGAGAACGGGAAAGGTGGAAAGGCACTGCGCCTTGTTCTGCGCCGCCGCAGCCTTGGTCAACAGCGTGCGGGGCGTTTCCACGCTATTGGCAAAGGGGGTGTCCGCAGTATCGCCCGATAGCGTGTCGAGATTGTAGGAGAAGGTCTTGTCGGGCGACTGATCGAAATCGTACAGGCGCGAATAGTTACGGTTGCCGCTCGTCGTCGTCTGATAAGTGTGGCCATTATTCTGGATATCAGCGTAGTTGCCGCTAAGGATAACGCCCACCCGGTCGTTGAAGAACTTGTGCGATGCGACGCTGTTGAAATCCGGAGTCCAAACGCGTCCTAGGGAGTTACGCTGCACACCGCTGCGCAGTGAGAAATACGGCTTTTGGAAATCAAGGCCGGAACGCGTCTTGATCTGTACCGAACCGCCCAGCGATCCTTCGGTCATGTCGGCCGTGGCGCCTTTCACGACATCGACGCTCTTGATGAGTTCGGCGGAAAGCTCGCGCATGTCCGCGCCGCGCGACGCGCCTAAGCCGCTCGTGTTCTGCACGCCGATGCCGTCCAGCTCGACGCGGGTCAGGTCTGCACCGTTGCCGCGGATGGCGATGCTGTCGCCTTCGCCGAACTCGTTGCGGTTCAGTGCCACGCCCGGCAAGCGCGAGATCGCTTCGTTGACGTTGCGGTCCGGAAAGGAGCCGATGTCGTCGGCTACCAGAGAGTCGGTGGCTGTCTTTGCGTTCTTCTTGCGCCGATTGGCGGATTCCTGCGCTGCGCGGGAGCCGGTGACGACGATTTCCTTGTCGAGCGTGTCGGTCTTGTCGTTCTCGGAACCCGGCCCGTCCTGACTGGATTTGGTGGCTGAAGTCTGCGCATCGACCTCGCATGGCACCGTGGTGCCCAGCGCAAGTGCGAGCGCGAACAACGACGCCCCGCCAAGCGGGTGCCTATAAGTCCCTTGGATCACGTAAATCCTCCCCCTTTTGGAAATTCACAGCGAATGCAAATGGCTATGTTGTTGATATGCGCCGTTATTTACCCCGACCTTTAAGGGCGTGAGCACTTGTTATTGCGTCTCGTCACCTCGTCGCCGAACCGCTGATCCCATATTGTCGATCAATGTTCCGCATTATATATATGCAACACAAGCAAGTCCAGTGACGTTCCTGTTTGTTAGACAAGACCATTATTCTTCATGGTTTGGCCTTAAGCACATGATAAATCGACTATTTTGGAGTCTTCTTTGGACTTGTGTCGATTATGCAGTGTGGAAATTTCATCATCCCGCGATAGTCAATTCCGTTTTACTGTTGTTTTTACAACACTTGGCTTGCCTTGGAGAAACGGATTCCTTTAACCTACCTAAAGGCTGTTACGGAGTTGCGAGAGTGGGGGATCCGTCCGTTGCTGGATGCGCATTTACGGCAAGCATGGTGGTGCTGAGAGAGATGGTTACGAGCGCATGATCCTCGTTGCCTCCCCCGGAGCGCCTGCGCTGTAGAGATCACGGCGGCTGACGGGCCCAAGTATTGATATCGTGAGGGGGCACTAGGATCGATCTGGCGCATCGACGCTGTTTGATGTCCGCGCGGCCCCGAGGTCGCCGTCACGCGGATCACGTCCAGCACCCTGCTGCACCAGCGCAAGCCCTTGCATGCCCTAGCGCATGTAGGTGCGGCCTATCGCGATCCGCACCCGCGTGCCCGAAGGGGGCATCGCATAGCCTTCAGCGCTGCAGCCGCCAACGCCGGTGACGTCAATGTGGAAATCTCCGCCGTCCGCCATCGACCAGATCGAAGAGGAAAGGGGGGACTCGGGCATTTCTGCAGGCGGCTCATCTAATAGCAACGCCGGCATGAACGCCGATTCTGCCTGTTGCCGCGCCGCACGCCGCAAGCGGTAAATAAGGCTGCGCACGACGTCATGGCCAACCGCTACGTCGCAGACCTCGGCATCCGAGACGTTCCGGCCCCGCCACTATAATCATCTGCACCATGGTCGGTGCGGACGTCCTTTCGTGCGGCTGTAAGGATCTTCTCCATCCTCGCGCCGCCCGCAGCAATGCGGAACCGGGATATGTTAACCGCTTGACTTCGCCCGTATACAGCTTCCGCGCCGTCTTCGTTGTCGTAATCCCTCACATCGGGAAAGCTTAGCTGCTTGTCCAGCAGATCAGCACCACCTCACAGTCGCTTGCAGCAGCTTCTATCAAGAGCAGCCGTCATCTAAATAGAAAGCTGGGCGGGATCCGTTATCGTTACCTGTGCGACGGATGGCTGATCTTATCGCTTGTCTCCTCCCGCAATCCGCTGTCGGCATCCGTGCCGGCCCATGTCACACGCGTTTAATGGAATACACCTAGCAGCATTGCCAGCTCTGGGGCGGGGTAAACGGGTGGTATCGATGGGCATCGTGACGTTGGAACCGGCCGCACGGCAAGACGGCATGAATGAGAAGATGCTGTACGCGTTGCTGCACCGCTTCGCGCTCCACCGTTTGCGTTGTCCTTGCGATAGCGACGATCTGGTGCAGGAAACCTTCACCCGCCTTTATGCCTATCGCAGCCGGCGGACGGTCGAGGACGTCACTGCCTTTTGCCTCAAAGTTGCGGCAAATCTCATCCGCGACCGGTTCCGGCAGATGAGCAGAAGGCCGACAACAACCGAATTGACCGATACGATCGTCTGCCGGCAGCCACTGGTCGACGAGGTGCTGCTGTACCGGCAGCGCGTCGCGATCCTTTCCGCCGCCATCGAGGCGATGCCGCCGCTGCGTCGTGAGGTCTTCCTGCGCCGGCGGCTCGATGGCGATGCCGTCGCCACGATTGCGGGCGATCTCGACCTGTCGTCCGTCGCGATCGAGAAGCATGTTACGCGCGCGCTGGGCGACCTGCGTCGTGCGCTCGACCGGCACGGTCTGTGGTGAACGCACGTCACGACGACATGTCGCTCGTCGAACAGGACTTCGCACCCGAGCTGACGGACGCTTTGTCCGGTTGGCGTGAGCGTGGGCGGCTGTCGAACGAGGCGGTACGGGCGCTGCGGACACGTCGACGCCGCGCTGCCGCCGCGGGCGTGTCCAGCGGTGCCGCAGCCCTGCTGCTGGCGATTGGGCTGCCGCATCTTCGGTTGCCGCCGCCATCCGACCAGACTGCCTCGCTACGCACCGGGCGGGGCGAAACGCGGGCGGTTCGGCTGCCCGACGGGACGACGCTACGGCTCGACGGGGGAACGCAGCTTACCGTGCGCTACACCGCGACGGCGCGCGAGGCGACACTGGCGGGGGGCGCGGCATTCTTCGACGTGATGCATGATGCCGGGCGTCCTTTCACCGTTCGGGCCGGCGACGGCGCGGTCCGCGTGCTCGGCACGGCGTTCTATGTCGACCGTACCGCAGGCCGGATGGACCTTGCGGTCTATCGCGGTGCGGTGCGGCTCGCCGGGCGCGGCGATGCGCGGGGGAGGTGGGTGCCGGCGGGTTGGCGCGGGCATGTCGTGCATGGCCACGCCAGCCCTGCGGCC
Source organism: Sphingomonas sp. GM_Shp_2 (assembly GCF_026540875.1). NCBI lineage: Bacteria > Pseudomonadati > Pseudomonadota > Alphaproteobacteria > Sphingomonadales > Sphingomonadaceae > Sphingomonas > Sphingomonas sp. GM_Shp_2. Next base: position 87,792 of record NZ_JALNUQ010000010.1, on the reverse strand, counting down.
CGCTTCGAAGCCCGTGCCGACGACCTTCGCCAGGGTTGGCTGGATGTCGACACGCTGCGGCTTGGCGATCTGGTGACGATCCTCAACCGTAGAGCAGGGCCGGCGATCGAGCCGCCGCCCGCACCGCTCGCGGATCTGCCAATCAGTGGCCGTTTCCGAACCGACGATGCGCAGTCCCTGCTGGTTTCTCTAGGCATGTCCTATGACTTTAGCGTGACTGACGAAGGTGGCGTCCTTGTCTTGTCGCAAAAGTGACACGAGTTGTTCTAGGTAATGTCATAAAATATTGTGTGTCCGTACTAGATAATATCGTCGTCTTCCTATCGTGAGGGCTGCTTCGCAGTCGAAGAGGGGGATGGACATGCGACGTTCGACAATGATGGGTTCGGGTATTTTCAGTCTGGCAACGGCGATCGCCTTGCCGCAGGCGGCAATGGCGCGGATGCCTGCGTCCGTTCCCGGCCAGTTCGCGATACCCGCCGGCGACCTCAGGCAGTGCATCTCGCTCTATTCGCGTGCGACGGGCATTCAGGTCGTGGTCGCGCCGGGCGATGTGGCGGGGCGGCGCGGCGCGGCGGTATATGGCCGGGTGACGCCGCGGGCTGCGCTGATTGCAATGCTGCGTGGCACCGGCCTGGTGCCGGTGATGCGGGGCAATCTGGTCGTGCTACGGCGCCAGGCACCAGCTGCTCGCGCGATTCCGGTCGCCGCGGCTGCGCTAGCTGCATCCGCGCCGGTGCAGGAGGCCGCAGTGGAAGGATCCGGGCAGGCCGCAGGCGAGGATATCGTCGTCACCGGCCTGCGGAGGAGCCTGGAAAGCGCCATCGCCGCCCGCCGCGATGCGACCGGGCTGACCGACAGCATCTTCGCCAAGGATATCGCGGCCTTTCCCGACACGAACGTCGCCGAAAGCATCCAGCGCATTCCCGGCGTCCAGATCACGCGCGATGCCGGCGAGGGCCGGCAAATCGCGGTGCGTGGCCTCAACGCCGACTTCACCCGCGTCCGGCTGAACGGCATGGAGGCGCTGGCGACGACGGGCACCACCGACCAGCGGGGTGCGGTGAATCGGTCGCGATCGTTCGATTTCAATATCTTCGCCTCCGAACTGTTCAGCCGGATCGATGTCGCGAAGGCGCGGTCGCCCTCGCTCGACGAAGGCGGTATCGCCGCGACGGTCGACCTGCACACGCTGCGACCGTTCGACAACCCGGGCTTCCATATCGTCGCGTCCGCGCAGGCGTTCTGGGCGACGCGCACCGACAAGGTCGGCCCGCGCGCCGCACTGGTCGTATCGAAGACCAGCGACGACGGTGTGTGGGGTGCATTGCTTTCCGCCGCCTATTCCAGGCGACAGGTCATCGAGGACGGCCATCAGACACTGCGCTGGGCCAGCGGTGGCTGGACCCCCGCCAATGTATCGACGGCGATCGATCCGGCGATCCGGGCGCGGCTGAACGGCACCGGGCCGGACCGGCTCTTCTATCCGCGCACGCCGCGCTATTTCATCTTCGATCACGATCAGCGCCGCCTCGGCCTGACAGGCGCGTTCCAGTTCCGACCGAGCGATGCGCTGCATGTCGATCTCGACGTGCTGTACGCCCGGCTGAAATCGACCCGACTGGAATATTTCCTCGACGCGCAGTCGTTCAGTCGCACCGATGCGACCGGCATCCGGGAAACGACGATCCGCAGCCTCGTGACGCAGGGCAACGACATCGTGGCGGCGGAGTTTGGCAACGTCGACAATCGCGCCGACAACCGCCGCGACCGGAACGACACGCGGTTCCATCAGATCGCGCTGACGACGACGTGGAAGCCGACCGACCGGCTGACCATCGACGTGCTCGCCGGTGTCGAGGGGTCGGACTATACGGTCGACACGCGGACGTTGCAGGCGCTGACGACCAACCGCGATTTCGCCTATGATTATCGCCCGAACGATCGCGTGCCGGTGATGACCTACGGTTTCCCGCTCACCGATCCATCGGCGTTGCGGCTCGACCTGTACCGGCCGCGCATCAACGTCGTCGGCAACGACTACCGGATCGGCAAGCTCAACCTAGCCTATCGCGCGAACGACGCGGTGACGGTCAAGGGGGGCGCGACCTATACGCGCTATGTCTTCGACACCGCCGATTTCGGACAGGACGTGACCGCCGTGCGCGGTCGGACCGTGGCGGACCTCGTCCATGCCAAATCGCCCTACATGTTCGGCAAGGCGCTCGATCTGCCCGCCGGCGCACCGCGGGAGTGGCTGTACGTCGATTTCGACAAGGCGTTGCCGCTGGTGGATCCCGGCCGCGCCACGCTGACGCGGAACCGCGAGAACGACCGGCGCGTGAAGGAGGAGGTGCTGGCGGGCTATGCCCAGCTCGACCTGCGCGGCGAACTGGCCGGAATGGTCGTGCGCGGCGACGCGGGCGTCCGCGTCGCACGGACGCAGACGACCGCCACCGGTGCCGTCGTGGTGGGCGGGGTCGCGCAGCCCGTGACGTTCGAGCGCCAATACACCGACTGGCTTCCGTCGGCGAACCTGGTCTTCGAACTGACCCCTCGGCTGCAACTGCGCGCCAGCGCGAACCGCAACATCACGCGCCCGACCCTGACGTCGCTGACGCCGGGCGGGCAGGTGCAGGTCAACACCCGCACGGTCGGCGTCGGCAACCCCGACCTCGAACCGTTTCGCGCGGATTCGCTCGATATCGCCTTGGAATTCTACCCCTCGCGCGACGGCTTCTTCGCGGTCGGCCCGTTCTACAAGCGGATCGACAGCTTCATCACCAATCGCACCACCGAACAGACCTATGCCGCGTCGGGCTATCCGATCGCCTTCCTGGGCAACCAGCAGGTGGCGCGGCCGGAGGACACCTTCTTCTTCACCCAGCCCGTCAACGGTGCGGGCACCAGCCTGAAGGGGGTGGAGGTGATCGCGCAGCAGGCGTTCACCTTCCTGCCCGGCGCGCTTCGCCATCTGGGCGGGATCGTCAACTACACCTTCACCAGCTCCGACACGGATTACGCGCTGACCGCCACCACCAGCGTGCGCAGGCCGTTGATCGGCCTGTCGCGCCATTCGGCCAATGCGACGCTCTATTACGAAACGCCGGTCTATGGCGGGCGTGTGTCGGCCAACTACCGCGACCGCTATCTGACCGCGGTGCCGGGCGCCAACGGCAACGATATCGCCGGCGTCAATGCCGCCACCTATGTCGATGCCTCGCTGTTCTGGAACGTGACGCCGCGCCTTACCGTCACGCTGGAGGGCGTGAACCTGACCAATCAGGCGGAAGACCAGTTCGTCGACAGTTCCGACCGGGTAAGCAGCTACGCCCGTAGTGGAAGGCAATTGCTCGCCGGCATACGGTGGCGGATGTGATCCGCGCGGTCAGCGCCGCGCTGCTCGCGCTCGCGGCGCCGGCCGTGGCGCAGCAGCCGGTGCTCCGGCTCAACGACATCGTCGCGGTCGGCACGCACAACAGCTACAAGCAGGCGATCCCGCCTGCCGAAATGGCGCGGCTGATCGCGGCCGATCCACGCGCGATGGCGCTGGATTATGCGCACCGGCCGCTGCGCGAGCAACTCGATGCAGGGATGCGTCAGATCGAGCTGGACGTGTACCGCGACGACGTCGGCGGCCGCTATGCGCGTGCCGGCGACGATCCCGCGATGACGGCGCCGGGACTGAAGGTCATGCACATGCCCGGCATCGACCGGAGATCTTCTTGCCCTACGCTTGCGGCCTGCCTGCGTGACGTCCGCGAATGGTCCGATGCCCATCCCGATCACACGCCGATCCTGATCCTGGTCAACGCCAAGGACGAAGCGAGTCCGCAGGCGCCTGTGCCCGAACGCTTCGATGCGGCGGGGTTCGCCGCGCTCGATGCCGAATTGCGTGCCGGCCTGCCCGGCCGGCGGCTCATCACCCCGGACGAGGTGCGCGGGACCAGGGCGACGCTGCGCGAGGCGGTGCTGGCAGGCGGTTGGCCGACGCTGGCGCAGGCACGCGGGCGTTTCGTGGTCGCGCTGGACGAGGGGCCGGCGAAGGTCGCCGTCTATCGCGGCACGCGGCGCTCGCTCGACGGACGGGCGATGTTCGTCAACACCGACGAATCCGCGCCGGATGCGGCCTATTTGACGCTCAACGATCCGGTCGGCCAAGGGCCGCGCATCGCCGCGGCGGTGCGTGCGGGCTTTCTGGTGCGGACCCGTGCCGACGACGGCACGCGCGAGGCGCGAGATGGCGACACCCGCCGTCGCGAGGCGGCACTGGCGAGCGGGGCGCAATATGTCTCGACCGACTATCCGTGGCCGGATCGCCGGTTCGGTAGCTATCGCGTCATGCTGCCGGGTGCGGCGGCTGCGAGCTGCAATCCGCTGCGTGCACCGGCGCGCTGCACCACCGGGCCGGTCGAGCGGTTGGGCGGCTATCTCGACGCGGCGGATCGTCCCGATCTGTCGCGTATCCTGCCCGGCCCGCCCGCGCCGGGATCGCCCGGCGCGCAGGCTGACGCGCGCCTCTTCGTCGAGACGCGCGCGCTGTTCGGCTCGCCGCGGTGGCGACAGGCGCAGGCCGATGTGTCCGACGACCTGCCCGTCCGCTTTCGCGAGGCGATCGGCTTTGCGATCGACCTCCGTCGCATGCCGGTGCTGGCGCGACTGCTCGCCCGGTTCGGGGCCGATCGTTCCGCCGCTATCGGCGCAGCCAAACGGCACTGGCACAGCGCGCGGCCGTTCGTCGGCAACGACCTGCCGATCTGCGAACCGCGAACCCCTGCACTTGTCGCCAACGGCGATTACCCCTCCGGACATAGCGCCAACGGCATGGCGTTCGCCCTGCTGATGGCGGAATTGCTGCCCGATCGGGCCACCGCACTGCTCGCGCGGGGCCGCGATTATGCCGACAGCCGCCGCATCTGCGGATCGCATTCGGCCAGCGCGGTGGAGGGCGGGCTGCTCGCCGCGGCCGCCGTCATCGCCGCGGCGCATGGTTCCGACGAGTTCCGCGACGACCTGCGTGAGGCACGCGCCGAACTCGCGGCGCTCCGCTCCCCCCTTTCACCCCTGAGGAGACGATCGATGACCCTATGCCTGTCGAAGACCCCGTTGCGCTGCGGAATCCTTGCTCTTGTCGGCGTGTCGGTGGCAGCCGGTGCCGCCGTGATCCCGCATAACCAGGTTCGTGGTTTCCCGGACAGCACGTCGGGCTATTTCAAGACTTTCCAGCCATATCTAAAGGTATTTTCCGGCTGCGTGCCGTTCCCTGCCGTCGATGCCGCTGGCAACGTCAGTGGTGGGCTGGAAGCTTCGGGTGCGATGAATGGTCACTGCTCCAGCAGTCCCGGGCAGGTCTATGTCAACATGGGTCAGTATCGCGGCGAATGCGCCGTGATGTATTCCTGGTACTTTCCAAAGGACCAGAATGTCGATGGACCCGGTAATCGTGGCCATCGGCATGATTGGGAGAATGTCGTCGTGTGGCTGTCCAGCTGCGCCAGCAACGCACGGGTCAACGCCGTCAGCTATTCCGATCATGCGACCTATATCAAGACCACCCACCCGCAGATGGACGGCACCCATCCGTTGGTCGCCTATCAGCAGAATCCATTTCCACTGGACCATTCGCTGGTAGGTACTCCGACCCGCGGTGGAATGCAGCCTGCGGTCAGCTGGGGCGGCATGACCGATGCCGCGCGCAACACGCTGAATAGCTACAGCTTTGGTAGGGCCAACGTGCCGTTCAACGGCAGCAACTTCTTCAACAACCTTGCCAAGGCCTATTATCGCTGACCAACCGCGCCGGTGCTGAAAAGCGCCGGCGCTCCCTTGCAGCGGGACGCATTGTCGATGAAGTGGCTTGTAGGCATGACTCTGGTGATCGCCATCTTAGGGCTGAGTTGGCTGGCCTTCGAGCGTGGGATGACACAGCCGCATACCGAACACGGCAGCATCCGGGTCGTCGCCGGTGTCGATCGGTCGATGCCGATTGTTGCCCGCCCTATGGGCATTTCTTCCCCTGCGACCGTGCCGCCGCCCGCGCCTGAGGAAACAACGATCGCAACACCGGATATGGTGGCCATCGCGGCCTTGTTCGAGGCGCAGGTACGCGACCCGTCATGGGCGTATGATGCGGAAGCGGATGTCCGGTCGCACATATCTGGCGGAGATGTGCGATGTGCTGAGTTTATGTGCCGCATTGCGATGCCACTGCCGGATCGATCCATGTCGAAATCGGCGGATCAGCAGGCTGAGACGGTTGCTGGTCGTTGGTGGCCCAATTTGCCCTATAATCACCTTACCGCGACGATTGCCCGCGATCGGCAGACGCCGACGCTGATCTTTTACGTTACCAAGACATCCAATGATAAACAGGCCTCGTAAGGGCCGCGCTGTCCGCTGACGGTCCCTTCTGAGTGGTCCATCGACTACATCAGTCTGGGCCAAGGATGAGTCTCGCCCGTCTTTGCTCTGGTCATTATGAGAAACCCGGCTCTCTTTTCGACAGGGCAGGCATGCCTGCCCTGTCGAAAGCGCGATCCCAGAGCGGCTTCGCGGCCTGCACCGGTTGATCCTACAAACCCAGGTGATTTGGCAGGTCGAGCCGAAGCGCCACTTCATTCCTAAAGCAAGCGGCGCTGATGGTCTTCTACCGGAACCCAGCCATTCTAAAATGCGGTCCGAAATGATACGGCACCGCCCGTCTCAATAGCCTTCGTCAGTTGAGAAGAGCCGCCAAGCTATCCCAAAGCAACATGTTCTACGACGGCGATAGAAACGGATCGCTGATGCTGTCGCGACCCGGTTCATCGCACCGCCCCGCCAGCCGGCATCGGTACGGACCGGCGCGATCAGCGATCGAGACATCGTACCAGCCGAAGGCGTCACGTGTGGACCAATGATGATCGCCCGGCGCGAGCGGGTGCGTCGCCGAGCCGCCGCCAGGCAGCAGGCGCGTCACGGCCAGAGTTCCCGCGGCGGGCGTAGCGGGGACATGGAGCGAGACGCTGGACGCGTCGATAGTCCACGACAGTTCGATCGGCGCATCGTCGCGACGACCGACGAAATGACGATGGAAGCCATTCGGCCCTAGGACCCAAAGATCATATCCGCTTTGTCGGTCGAAATCCCACCTGCCGGTCAAGCGATCACCCGCGGCGACCGTATAGCGGCGCGGCGCGGCGTCTAGCGCGTGCCGGTCATAGACGTGGAAGACCGCGCCCTGACCCTCGGCCGCGAAGGTCAGCGCCATCCCGGCCGGGGTGTGATGCCCGGTGACATCGAGCCGGTACGGTAATGGACGAGAGCGCCGCACCCCCGCTTCCTGCCAAGGGGGCCCCGGCGCGGCCAGGGGCGCGGCGGGCGAGACCTGGTGCTGCAAGGAGGCGGCGCGCCGCGCCTCCGCTCGCGGGTCGGGCGGCGTTACGGGAACGGCATTGGCGGCTGTGAAATCAAAGGCGGAGGTCAGGTCGCCGCAGACCGCCCGTCGCCATGTCGAGATGCCCGGAGCGTGGAAGCCGAAGCGTTTCTCCAGAAACTGGATGACCGAGGTATGGTCGAATACCTGCGAGTTGACCCATCCGCCGCGGCTCCACGGCGAGACGACGTACATCGGCACACGCGGTCCCAGCCCGTATGCACGGCCGCGATAGGCGGGCAAGTCCACCTCGCGATCCCCGGCGCTGGGGACAAGATGATAGGCCCCCGACAGGTCGACGCTGGAGCCGCCCGCCAGCGTCCCGTCGGGTGCGCGGGAGGGCGGCGCCGGCGGGGGGACATGGTCGAAGAAGCCGTCATTCTCATCGAAGTTGACCAGTAATACCGTCCGCGCCCACGTCGTCGGGTTGGTGGTGAGCGCGTCCAGTACCTGTGCCGTATAGGCGGCACCTTGTGCCGGGCTCGACGGATTGGGATGTTCCGACCCGGCTGCGGTGGCGATGACGTACGACACTTGCGGCAGCCGCCCGGCGACGGCGTCCGCGCGCAGCCGATCGAGCCCATAGGTGGTCAGCGCACGCTCCCTGAGGGCAGGGTCGCCCGATCCGCGATGCGCGTCGCGGAAAGTTTCGAAGCCGACCAGCGGGTTGTCGGTGAAATTGTCGTCCATGTCCTGGTAGATGCGCCAGTCGATACCGGCGGCCTGCATCGCCTCGACCACCGTCGGCCAGCGATAGGGGTCGGCGGCGCCGCCCTGTTCGACCAGACTGTCGTGCGAGTTGGCGATCGCGGGGCCGCCATGACGCCCATCGGGGTCGTTGGTTCCGCTCCAGAGGAACAGGCGGTTCGTGTTGGTGCCGGTCTGCACAGAGCAGTGGTAGGCGTCGCAGAGCGTGAATGCCTCCGCCAGCGCGAACTGGAACGGCAGGTCGGCACGCCGGTAATGCCCCATCGCGCGCTGGTGCTTCGCCTCCGGCCAGTGCGCCATCCGGCCATCGTCCCATGCCGCCTGCGCGTCCGGCCAAGCGTGCGGGGTGCCCTCCATCCGCATCAGGTCGAAGTCGGCGCGCGTGTCGAGGTGGAAGGGCGAAACCAGCCGTGCGCCGCCCGGTGCGGTACGGTCGTATTGCTGCCAGACGGTGCGCGGCGGCGCGCCCGGCGTCAACGGTGCGAGTGGAATGGGCAGGCGATCGGCAAAGCCGCGCACGCCGCGCAATGTGCCGAAATAATGATCAAAGCCTCGATTCTCCTGCATCAGGATCACGACATGGTCGACGTCCCGCAGCGTGCCGGTGCGGATATCCGGTGCGATCGCCGCAGCGCGCGCGATCGCACCGGGGATCAGCCCCGCGCCGCCGATCGCGATACCGGCCGAGAGAAGCGAGCGGCGGGAGAGGTCGACCATTGAAATGTCCGTGCCACGAGTAGGGTGAGGGAAGACGAGCCGCCCCCGTCCAAAAATCAGAAGTCCACCGTCAATGCCGCCGTAACGGTCCGCGGCGCGCCTAGGAAGGCCGAGCCACCGTCCGCACCCGCCAAGTACCGACGATCGGCGAGGTTGTTAGCCTGGACGGTCAGCGACATGCCCTTCAACAGGTCGTTCACCTGCCCCAGATCGACCCCGGCATAGGCATCGACGGTCACGAAGCTGGCCGCGACTGCGGTTCCGGCGGTGTCGATGAAGCGATCGCCGACGAACTTCGCCGCGCCGCCCAGCTTGAAGATCGAGCGCGCGTAATCCGCTGCCAGCACCCACATGTGGCGCGGCGAGTTGATGACCTGCCGCCCCGGGGTGACACCGACGTCCTCGTCCTGCGCGGCATTGCCGGTGCCGATATAGGTGGCGTGATTAAGTGTGTAGCTGCCGCTCAGGGTCAGCGCGGGCAGCACGCGGTACGCCAGCGCCGCCTCGATCCCGCGACTTTTGATGCCGCCGACATTCAGGTAAACACTCGACTGTTCCTCCAGATAGTCGATGCCGGTGACGAGGTTGGCGGAGATCGACTGGATGTGATTGTCGAACTTGATGTCATAGGCGGTGACCGACGCCTGTACGCGACCGGTGGCGTAGCGGGCACCGATCTCTATATTCTTGGCGGTCTCGGGCTTGATCCGCGCAATCACCTCGCGCGGCTCGCCCAGCGGGCCGTTGCCGATCGCGGCGAAGTTCTGCGAATAGCCTGCGAACGCCTCCAGCCCGGTCAGCGGCGTGTGATAGACGATGCCGGTTGAGATCAGCGGATCGCTGTGCGAGGTCAGCTTCGTGCTGTCGCGGTCGTTGAGCAACTCGGCGCGGGTCTGGTCGAGGAAGAACTGCTTTACACCGAACCGCGCCGTCACCGGCCCCAGCGTCAGCGCATCCTCGGCATAATACATCAGCTCGTTCAGGCCGTAGTCGGTGCTGAACTGCACATAATAGGGCTTGCCCTCGAAGGCCGGGCCGATGAGCGCGTTGGTGATCTTATGCCAGTCACGCAGTTGGTTGGCGCGGCCACGCTCCCACCAGATACCGCCGCGCAGCGTGTTCTGGATGCCGCCGAAATCATGAGTCCAGGCGGCGTCCGCGGTCATGCCGCCGCGATCGTTCTTATAGTGCGTATGCCGGTACGACATGACGGGCAGTGACCCAGCCGGATAGCAACCGGGTGCCGATTCCGCTGGGATTACCGCCGTGCCGGCACAACCGGCGATGAAGGTCGCAGCCGCCCCGGCCGGATTGACGAAATAGATCTTCCCGAGTGCCGAACCGCCGACGTGCGTCGGCAGCGCGCCGATGAACTCGCTTTCGGGATTGCCGATGCCGTCGTTGCGGACGTCGACCAGATACGGTGGCGCGAAATCGCCGCGGCCACGCATGCGGTGGTAATAGCCGTTGACCGACAGCTTCACCTCACCCAGCTCGGTTTCCGCACGCAGGTAGCCGAACAGGTTGCGGCGTAACGCGCGCGAGGTGGAGCGGTACGCCTGGTCGATATAGGGAATGCCGGTCCACCGGTCGGTATAAGCGTCATGGTCAGGATCGCTGGCGAACATCGCCGGGCTGACCGAGCCATATTCGGCCTCGTCCGCATCATCGTAGCTGACCCAGCCGGTCAGCTTCACCGCGTCGATCTGGCTGACGAGCTTTGCGTCGACATGGTCGCGGCGCGTCTCGCCCGAGCCACCGATCCAGTCCTTCACGCGTGAGGTCGAGGCGCTGACGAAGGCGGTGGTGTTCGGCGCTATCTCACCGGTATCAAAGCGACCGTAGATCTTGCGCGCCCCGAAATCCCCGCCCGCGAGCGTGAAGCGAACGCGCGGATCGAGCGCCGGATCGACGGTGACATAGTTGAGCGTGCCACCCAGCGCCTCGTTCGAGCGCGAAGAGATGTCGGCGGTGCCCTGCGACACGACGACGGTCTTTAGATCGAGCACGTCGAGATAGCGGTTTGCGCGTGACCCACCGCCGTAGCCCGAGCCGCCGTTGGGCAGACCGTCGATCGTCGAGCCGATCTGCTGCCCGCCCCCGCCGCCGGAACTGAAGCCACGGATGCTGATCGAGGTCGCCCAGTCGGACGAGCCGAACGAATCGCCTTCGGCGATGAAGACGCCGGGCAGTTCCTTGATGACGTCGTTAACGCTGGTCAGCGCCGACTGGCGCTCGATCATCGGCGCGGTCACCTGCGCGCTGGCGAACGCCTGTGCACGGCCCGTTACGACGATATCGTCTGCACCGGTCGCCCTGGTCCCTCCAATCGCCGCAGCCGGCTCGGCACCGGCCGGTGCTGTCTGCGCCCAGGCATGACCCGTCCCCGCCGCGATCGCGAGGATCGCAGCGCCCGTCTTCCACTTCATCAATGATCTCCCCACGCCCCGAGCGGCTTTCCCGCTCCCCCGGCTTGCGGGTGCCATTTGCACAAGCCAGTGACGAATATGTGACGTCGTGTGACCTTGGATGAAGCCTTGATCTGGCGATTTGGAACGTTGCGGCAGCACACATCCTACAGGAGTTCACATGCGGTACGGCCGTGCTATGCACAAGCGATGGTGCAGGCCGTTCGCATCGATCGCCTCCCGTCGCTGCTGCAAGACCAAACGGCCTGTTTCATCGCGGCTCTGGCGCAGGATCTGAGCGTCTCCGACGGGCCTGTCGGGCGCAATGTCTGAGGAAGGCCGCGTCAGCAGGGTACACGGCGGCGTGCGGATCGCGGGCAACCACTTGGGAACATCGTATCGCGTCCGGATGTGCGAGGCGCCGGCCGCCAAGCAGGCGATTGGCATCGCCGCCGCGCGGATCGTGCAATCTGGCACGACGATCCTGTCGATCGGCGGGATCGAAGCGCGCCACGGCTTCCTCGAATTTGAACCGGACAAAGCAACTTTCCAACGGGCGTTGTTCGACCGGGCGGCGCAGCGTCGTGGTCGCGGACCGATCGTAGTGTGATCGGAACGGGACGCGGCACGTCGCCGATTCCAGCGTGATCGCCGATCGCGTGACCGATGCCACACCCGCCGGTCACGGCGCTTTGTGACGCCGGGGTGCGCGTCACGGTCGTCAGGGACGAATGCGACGGGTGAACCAGGCGACGGCCACGATCATCGTCCTGAACAGCACGATGCCGATCGCAAACGCGGCATAGCGCAAGAACACCAGCCAGAGCGCCCCCGGACTGGCCACTCCGTGCAGCAGCAGTCCGATGCTGCCGGTATAACCGAACGCATCGGCCGGATAGATTGGGAAATCGGCGTCTCCCAGCCGATCGTACAGCGCTATGATATGTTTAAATGGCATGGCGCCGAACGGGACATAGGTCAGGTAGAAGCCGAGCCCACCGCGATCCTTCACCGCAAGGGCGGCAGGGGGCGGGCCACAGACCTCATTGAGCGACGTTTTGAGGAGCTGTCCGGCTTTCCGGTCGACCATCGCGATCGGGATGGCTGAAGGCAGATCACTTCGCGCGAAGCCCGTCGCCACGTGCGCGTGTGCCAGGCGCCAGGCTGTTATCATCCGGTCCCGTCGGCTCACTGCATGCTCGGCTAACCACATGATGTGCGCTTCCGCATCAGGTGGGCAAGAGGAGAAAAATTCCCGTCTTTCCAGGCAACCTATTTGCGCAAGCAGGGTTGCGTCTTTCTTGGTTTCGATGCCTTCGGCCACAATGCGGAGGTTGAGCTTGTGAGCCAGAGGTTAGCGACCACATCGGCGCGGCAGCGCTGCTGGATGACATGCCAAAAGCACGGTCGTTGTTCGATGACCGCGGCGATGTTGCCCGCTGCTTCAGAGACGCCATGCAGGCTAACGGTATCCAGCTCAGTATCTCGATTGAAAAATTTCGCGACAAGTCACTTAGATACGGCAAGCGCCGCTACCGACGCCGCAGCCGCATTGTAATGATGTCCGGCTGCCTGAAAGACTGGCGTCGTGTGGCGAGCCGCTAAGACCGCTACCCAACTGCCCTTTTTTCCACCGTATCCCTGCCTGCCACCGTCATCTTCTGGATGCAAACAACGAATCCTCGAACCTTAACAAGTACAGCGGGTTAACAAATCAAAGTGGCGGCACGTCCCCGCAGCCATCCTTGACAAGCGCCCCGAAAGCCCACGCTCCCGGGGCGCGCTTGCTTCCACATCCCATCAAACCTGCGCCAGTCCCCCGTCGACAAATACCTCTTCCACCGTCATGAAACTGCTTTCACCCGACGCCAGAAATGCCGCAGCCGATGCCGTCTCCGCCGGATTTGATGGGCGGATTAGAAGATCGAGAGGATGATATGGCGCACAAAATCCTGCTGGTTGAAGATGACGACACTACCGCCGGCTACATTATGAAAGGGCTGAGCGAAGAAGGCTTCGTGGTCAACCGCGCGACGGACGGTCGTGACGGCCTGTTTCATGCCACGGACGGCAGTTATGACTGTATCGTGCTGGATCGCATGTTGCCGGGGATGGATGGTATGGCGGTGGTGGCTGCGTTGCGGGGGGCGGGGGTGACGACGTCGGTGATCATCCTGTCGGCGTTGGGAGCGGCTGAGGACAGGGTGAGGGGCTTGATCGGGGGAGCGGACGATTATCTGGTCAAACCCTTTGCTTTTGCGGAACTTTTGGCGCGTATCCGATTGCAGGTCAGGCGCGGTGCCGCAGCACCCCCCGTGGAAACCGTTTTGCGGTGCGGCGATCTGGAAATGGACCTTTTGTCGCGCCGGGTGACCCGCGGCGGCGCCACCGTGACCCTGCAGCCGCGCGAGTTCCGCCTGCTGGAATATCTGCTCCGCCACGCCGGACAGGTCGTGACGCGCACCATGCTGCTGGAAGGGGTGTGGGACTATCATTTCGACCCGGGCACCAATGTCATCGACGTGCATCTGAGCCGGTTGCGCAAGAAAGTGGACGAGGGTTTCGCCTACCCGTTGCTGCACACGGTGCGCGGCGTGGGGTACCGGCTGGGCACGGACGCCTGACATGCACTGGCGATCGACGACGATGCGGTTCGCCGCCCTGGTCTTCCTGCTTCAGATCGGCGCGGCAGCGGCGCTGCTGCTGTGTGTCCATGTCATCGTGCGGGGACAGGTTCACGGCGGCACGCCCCCTGCGCGGATGGGCGGCGCCGTGGGGGACGGGGCCGACATGATCCGCCTGCTCGAATTCGCCATGCCGGTCGCCTTTTCGCTGGCGATCGCCTTCGCCGCGCTCGCGGCATGGCTGGCGGCGCGGATGATCGTGATCCGGCTCGACCGGGCGGTGGCGACGCTGGGCGCGGTGCGTGACGGCGACCTGACCCGCCGCACCCCGGTGGAGTATGACGGCGACGCCTTTGCGATGCTGGCGGTGGCGATCAACGGCGCGCTGGACCGCATCCAGCAGCTCGTGGAGGAACTGACGCTGGCCACCGATACGCTGGCGCACGACCTGAAATCACCGCTCACGCGGCTGCGCTCCGCGCTGGAGCGGGCGGCGATGGCGGCGGATACACCGGCAGCGCAGGATGCGGTCGAGCGTGCCCAGGCGGAGGGCGACCGCCTGTTGCAGACCGTGGAAACGGCGCTGCGCATCACCCGCGCGGAGGCAGGGATAGGCCGCGACGCCTTTACTGCGGTCGATCCCGCCGGTGCGCTGGTGGAAATCGCCGAAATCTACGGCCCCTTGATCGAGGATGCAGGTCGGACCATCGGGGTGGCCGCAACCACCGCGCCGGTGCTGTCGCTACACCGCGAGTTGATCGCGCAGGCGTTGGGCAATCTCGTCGACAATGCGCTGAAATATGGCGCGGGCACGATCACCCTGGCCCTGACCGCCGATCCGCGATGGGTGACGATTTCGGTAAGCGACGAGGGGCCGGGTATTCCGCACGCCAGCCGGGCCACGGCGCTGCGGCGGTTCGGCCGGATCGATGAAGCGCGCAGCGGATCGGGGGCCGGGCTGGGCCTTTCGCTGGTCGCCGCGGTTGCGCGATTGCATGGTGGCGAGGTCATGTTGAGCGATGCCGCCGGTGGGGGACTTTGCGTGGCCATCCGCCTGCCGGTCCGTGCGGAATAGGGGTGCCGAAGCGCAGTTCCGGGTGCGTCCCGTCGCGCTGCGGTGAGGCGCAACCGGAACGAGCGGTTCGGACGGGAGCGTGCGGGAGGGATGTCGGCGCGCTTGTCGCCCACGGCAACGCCGTCTAGCGGCGGCACCGGCCCAGATGCCAGGTGAGAAGCCGGATGAACGGTTCCGGATCATCGAGACGGAACGCCACGCGCATGAACGGCCCCCGACCTTTCAGACCCGCGCGCCGATGCAGCGGACGATCCAGTCGAAGCATGATGTTGGGCCAGGCAAGCAGCGCCGCATTGAAGGTGGCGGGGTCGCGTACCTCTTCGCCGGTCACTTCACTTTCGACGGCGACGATCGCATCGAGCGGGATGTATTGATCGATCAGGAAGCCCGCTCTGACGCGCACGCCGTCCGGCGTCAGCAACACGGGCCTGAACCGGAACGATTTGATGAGGCCGACAAGGTAGACGAACCCCAGATCGCTCAAGATGAACAAGACGATCGTCGCGGTGCGGCTCCAATGCCCGATCAGCAGATGATAGACCGCGATCTCGATCGAAGACAGGATCAGCAGCGTCGCACAGATCGGCGTCAGGTGTTTGTGATAGCTGAAGGGGCGGGCGTTCCCGACCAGATCCGGCGGCCCGCCCCAGCGGAAGATCGCCATGTGGATCACGGTTATCTCCACGACGGCCAGCCGCACCAATGCCGGCGGAAGGATTTCCGACGCGGCCGATACCCACCGCTCCTTGCGCGCGGTGCCCTGCCGGTTCACCATTTTGCCCGCCCGGACCGTCGCCCAGGACAGGTGGCCCAGAACGACACTTGCCATCGCCACCGCCAGTATCGGCGTTTCCATCAGCACATCACGCATCAGGGGCGGCAGACTCAGCCAGACCGTGACCGCGGCGCCTGCCAGTACGCCCAGAACCGCGCTCCACTTCGGCCTGTCCGTCGTCCGGGCGATCATGGACAGCATCAGCGTGTCCGCGACGATCCAGAGGAACAGGAGCAGTGAAGCGAGCGGGTAGGCGGCCGCCAGCGGCGTGTGCACTGCCATTCCGGCCAGGGCGATAACGATAAAGGGCGCGATGTTCGCAGCAAGCCGCCGATGGTCGACACGCTTGTCGGCTTGGTCTGTCAAAGCCCCCCCTTTCGTCTGCACGAACGACCGGGCGCCGGTCTTGCGCAGCGTCAGCCCTGTTTATACGCCGACAAGACGGAAAGTCTCTCCTGCAAAACGACCACGCATCCGGTCCCACCGAACATACGCCGCAGAGCCCGGCGGCACCGGTTACGCCGCATAAGCGCGCATGAACACGCCTACGGCGTCGGCGGCATGGGCTTGCAGCATCTCGGGGGTCGGCGTGTCCATCACGCCCCACAGACGCAGGCTCTGAGCGACCTGGGTCAACTGGATCAGGTTGCGCGCAGCGTGTTGCGGATCGTCCGCGCGAAGGTCGCCCGCTTCCATCCGTTCGCGAAGGTAGTTGGACAGCCGTTCGACCACCTGCTTCGGGCCGCGTTCGTAGAAGATGCGGCCGATTTCGGGGAAACGCCCGCCTTCACCGACGATCAGCCGGTGCATGCCCAGAATATGGGGATCGACAATCTTGTGGAGGAAGCGCTCCGCAAAGTCGGACAAGGTGGTCCGGCAGTCGCGACCGGGGCGCAACGCATCCTCCAGATTGTCCCGGAAGTTGACGGTAAGGTCGTCAAGCACCGCGGCGAACAGATCCTCCTTCGAGGGGAAATACGCCCAGAGCGTCCCTTTCGAGCCGCCCAATCTGCCGGCGATGGTCGACATCGACGTTGCGGCATAGCCCTGTTGGAGAAACGCATCGCGCGCGAGCCGGACAATCGTTGCACGACGCGCTTCGCGGTTTTCCTCTCGTCTGCCCTTCTGTCGTGTCATTGCCGTACTATACGGTACGAAATTGCGTTGACAAGGTTATGGGGCAGGACCATCAGCGCGCCGTACCGAGGAGTACGGTAACCCAATGCAACTGATTCGACTCTCCTGCGGCCTGGCTATCGTCGCAGGGCTGGCGGGATGCGCGGTGCCCGATCTGGGCGACAGGCCGACGCTGGCGAAACCGGCCGATTATGCCTCCGCTGCCAGCCTGACGTCCTTTGGTGGGACGGCATGGCCGACGGCGCAGTGGTGGCACGGCTATGGCGATCCGCAACTCGACCGGCTGATCGGCGAAGCGCTGGCCGGATCGCCCGACATCGCGATCGCCGCTGCGCGCGTGCGCGTCGCGCAAGGCGCGGTGCAGCAGGCAGGCGCGGCAAACCTGCCGGTGCTGGACGCCGAAGGTGCCGCGGGTCTTACCAAGCAGAGCTACAACAACGGCATTCCCGCACAGTTCGTGCCCAAAGGGTGGAACGACACCGGGCGTGTCGCGCTGAACGCAGGGCTGGACCTGGATCTTTTCGGGCGCAACCGGGCGAGCCTTGCCGCGGCGACATCCGAGGCAGAGGCGGCGCGGCTGGACGGCGAGCAGGCGCGGCTGGTGCTGGCGACCGGTATCGCGGCCAGCTACGCCGATCTGGCGCGGCTCTATGCCGAGCAGGACGTGCTGCAGCGGGCGTCCGAGGTGCGGGCCGCGACCGAGCGGCTGGTGGCCGACCGGGTCGCCATCGGGCTGGATACGCAGGCCGAGTTGAAGCAGGCGCGCTCCGCCGTGCCCGCGTCGCGCGTCGATCTGGCGGCCAATGCCGAACAGATCCAGTTGACCAAGAATGCGATCGCCGCGCTGGTCGGGGCGGGGCCGGATCGGGCGTTGTCGATCGCGCGGCCGGCGGTGCCGGTGCTGGCGGTGGACCTGCCGGCGGATGCGGGGATCGCGCTGGTCGGACGGCGTCCGGACATCGCGGCGGCAAGGGCGCGGGCCGAAGCGGCGGGCAGCCGGATCAAGGTGGCGCGCGCCGATTTTTATCCGAACATCAATCTGGCCGGGCTGATCGGGCTGCAATCGCTGGGGCTGGACAATCTGTTTCGGGGCACGTCGAGCATCGGCAATGTCGGTCCGGCGATCAGCCTGCCGATCTTCGACGGAGGCGCTCGCGCCGGTCAGTATCGCCGGGCGCGGGGTGGTTACGACGAGGCGGTGGCGACGTATAACCGGACGCTGATCGGGGCGCTGCGCGAAGTGGCGGATGCGGTGACGAGCCGCCGTCAGGTCGCGGTACAGATCGCGGATGCGCGGGCGTCGCTGACCGATGCGGAGGGCGCGTATCAGGTCGCGCAGCTTCGCTACAAGGGCGGGCTGTCGACGTTCCTGAACGTGCTGAGCGCCGAACAGACGGTGCTGACCGCGCGGCGGTCGCTGGCCGCCATCGAGGCGCGGCGGTTTGCGCTGGACGTGCAACTGGTCCGGGCGCTGGGCGGCGGCTTCGGACCCCATGATCTTCAGACGAGCGAGACACGATGATGGATACGCCATCCAACGACGGCGAGCAGGCCTCCGACGCCAAGGCCGCATCCCATGCCAATCCGGCAAAGCGCAAGCGCCTGCTGTTGATCTTTGCGGGGGTCCTGATCGTGCTGGCGATCGGTTATTTCCTGTATGACACGCTGATCGCGTCGAAGCGGGTGACGACGGACAATGCGTATGTCGCCGCGGAGGTGGCGCAGGTGACGCCGCTGGTGAGCGGGCAGGTGACCGACGTGGCGGTCAGCAACACGCAAGGCGTGAAGCGCGGGCAGGTGCTGATGCGGCTGGACGATGCCGATGCGGCGATCGCGGTGGCGCAGGCGGAGGCCGAGCTGGCGACGGCGGAGCGCCGGTACGGGCAGACCGCGGCGACCGGCGATGCGCTGGAAGCGCAGGCCAATGCGCGGACTGCCGATATCGGCGCGGCGCGCGCGCAACTGGCGCTGGCCGAGGGCAATCTGGAACGCGCACAGATCGATTTCCAGCGGCGTCAGGCGCTGATCGCGGCAGGGGCGGTATCGGGTGAGGAAGTGACCGCGGCGACCAACGCGCTGCGCACCGCACGCGCCAATGTCGCGGTCGCGCGCGCCGGCATCGCGCAGGCCGCCGCGACGCGTGCATCGGCCCTGCAGGACCGTGCCGCCAACACCGCGCTGACCCGTGGCACGACGCAGGCGACGGCCCCCGAAGTGCTCGCCGCCCGCGCCCGGCTGCGTCAGGCGCGGTTGAACCTGGCGCGTACCGTGATCCGCGCACCGATCGATGGCGTCGTGGCGCAGCGGACCGTGCAGGTCGGCCAGCGACTGGCGCCCGGTGCCGTTGCGATGACGATCGTGCCGGTCGACAGGCTGTATGTCGATGCGAACTACAAGGAAGGGCAGTTGAGCCGTGTCCGCATCGGGCAACGCGCCACGCTGACCTCCGACCTGTATGGCGGCGATGTCGAATATCACGGCAGGGTCGTGGGGCTTGCCGGCGGCACCGGATCGGCCTTTGCGCTGATCCCCGCGCAGAATGCGACGGGCAACTGGATCAAGGTCGTCCAGCGCCTGCCGGTGCGCATCGCGCTGGACAAGGCGGAGCTTCGTGCGCACCCGTTGCGCGTCGGCCTGTCCATGGATGCCGAGATCGATATCTCGGGCGATCGCTGAGGTCGCGGAAACGATGGCCTCCGCCGCTGCCGCAGTGCAGGAAGACAAGCCGCTGACCGGTGGCCGGCTGTTGCTGGCCGGGTTTGTCCTGGCGCTCACCAACTTCATGGTGGTGCTGGACACGACCATCGCCAACGTTTCGGTCCCGCACATATCGGGCGGGCTGGGCGTGTCGGCGACACAAGGGACGTGGGTCGTCACCTCCTATTCGGTGGCGGAGGCGATCTGCGTGCCGCTGACCGGCTGGCTGGTTCGCCGGTTCGGCACGGTGCGGGTATTCATGGCCGCGATGATCGGCTTTGCGGCTTTCTCCGCGCTGTGCGGGCTGGCGCCGACGCTCGGGCTGATGGTGGCGTTTCGCATCGGGCAGGGGTTTTGCGGCGGGCCGCTGATGCCACTGACCCAGACGCTGTTGCTGCGGATCTTTCCGCCGGAGCGGCGGGCCGCGGCGATGGGTGCGTGGGCGATGACCACGGTGACCGCGCCGATCCTGGGGCCGATCCTGGGCGGGACGATCAGCGACAACTGGTCATGGCCGTGGATCTTCTACATCAACCTGCCCATCGCGGTCTTCTGCATCGTCGGCGTCTTCACGCTGCTGCGCTCCAAGGAGACCGAGACGATGGTGGTGCCGATCGACCGGGTCGGCCTGATCCTGATGGTGATCTGGATCGCGGCGTTGCAGGTGATGCTGGACCTGGGGCGCGAGCATGACTGGTTCGGATCGAGCTTCATCGTCGGCTGCGCGGTGGTGGCCGCCATCGGCTTTGTGACGTTCATCATCTGGGAGATGACGGAGGGCAATCCGATCGTCGACCTGCGCGTGTTCCGGCACCGGGGGTTCACCGTGTCGGTGGCGGCGCTGTCGTTCAGTTTCGGCACCTTCTTCGCCTCGGTCGTGATCATTCCGCAATGGCTGCAAACGTCGCTGGGCTATACCGCGACCGATGCCGGATATGTCACCGCGTTCAACGGCGTGCTGGCGGTGATCTTCTCGCCGATCGTGGCGAAGCTGACCAACAAGTACGACCCCCGTGCGCTGGTGTGCTTCGGCATCTTCTGGCTGGGGGTGACATCGACCCTGCGCACCTTCTGGTTCAGCGGGGCGGATTTCTGGATCCTCGCGGCGCCGCAGTTCGTGCAAGGGCTGGGCATGCCGTTCTTCTTCGTGCCGCTGACGATCATCGCGCTGGGCGCGGTCGATCCGGAGGAGACCGCATCGGCGGCAGGGCTGATGAGCTTCCTGCGCACGCTGGCCGCCGCGATCGGCACATCGATCGGTGCGACGTTGTGGCAGAACGACGCGCAGGCCAGCCGGGCGGAACTGGCCGGCATATTGAACGGACCCGATCAGGTGATCGCCAGGGCGGCGCAGTCGGGTCTTTCCGCCGAGCAGGGGCGCGGGATGATCGAGCGGCTGGTGGATCAGGAGAGCTTTGCGCTCGCCACCAACCACCTGTTCGCGGTGGCGGCGGTGATCTTCTTCCTGTCGGCGACGATCATCTGGCTGGCGCCGCGGCCGCCCAAGGCAGTGGACACGTCCGCGGCGCATTGAGCCCTCATTTGCAGGCGTCGTCCTTCCCATCGGTCACGCCGAAGTGGAGGGTCGTCGTCTGCCGATAGGGGCGGGCGGGGGTGAGCAGGGTGGACGGAAAGGCCGGATGGTTCGGCGAGTCCGAGATATGCTGCATCTCCAGCGCGATGCCGTCGCCGGGTTGATAGACGTGACCGCTGGGGCCGGCGTCCTGCCCGTCGATATAGCCGCCGGTATAGGCCTGCACCGAGGGCTCGGTGGTAGCGACCGTCATCGTCCGGCCGGAGACGGGATCGGAAAGGCGGGCGACAGGCGCGAGCTTGCCCGCCGGCTTGTCGAACAGCCAGGCATGATTGTAGCCGCGACCGTTCATCGGCGGGGTCGTGCTGTCCAGATCGTCGCCGATGGCGCGGGCGCAGCGGAAATCCAGCGGAGTACCCGCCACGGGCGGCAGCGCGCCGGTCGGGATGCCGGCCGCGTCCGCCGCGACATAGCGCGTGGCGTTCAGGCGTAGCCGCTGGCCGCGCACCGATCCGCTACCTTCACCGGCCAGATTGTAATAGCTGTGGTTGGTAAGGTTGATGACCGTGGGCCTGGTGGTGCGCGCGGTATAATCCATGCGCAGCGTGTTATCCGCCAGGACGTGATAGGTGAGGGTGACCGTGACCTGCCCCGGAAACCCCTGAAAGCCATCGGGGCTGACCAGCGTGAAGGTGGCGCGGTCCTGTTTGCCGGCCGCGCGCGTCACCGTCCAGTCAACGGTATCGAAGCCCTGGTCGCCGCCGCCGTGGAGGGCGTTCACGCCGTCGTTCGCCGTCAGCTGTATCGTGCGGCCATCCAGCGGAAAGCGTGCGTTGGCGATGCGCCCGGCATAGCGGCCGATGGTCGCGCCGAAGCCGTTCTTGCGCACCTTGGTCCGATAGTCGGCCGGGGTCGGATAGCCGAGCACGACGTTTGCCATGCGACCGTTGCGGTCGGGTACCTCGATCGCGGTGATGATCGCACCTTGCGGGATCACGCGGACGACCATGCCGCGCGCGTTGCGCAGCGTGACGGTGGGATCGGCGGCGGACGTTTGCGCGGCGGCGGCAAGCAGGATGGCAATGGTCATGACCGCGAGCGTATCGCGGGGTGCGCCGGCCGGCGAGGTGTTTTTCCGGCGCCGGGCGGGTCATTCCAGCTTTTCGATCGGGCGCGTCCGTGCGGTGACGACATCCGACAACCACAGTCCGGCCGCACGCGGCGCACCATGGAGGCGCGCCTGATGGCGGCGATAGAGCAGCGCGTGACCGGCCTGGGCGAGGCGACCGCGGAAGAAGCCGTTCTTGATACCGCCCTTGAAGAAGCCGAAATCGCCGAGCGCGCCGTAAGCGTCATAGTCGGCCAGCGACACCAGTGCACCGGCATCGCGGTAGCGGAAGTCGGGAACGGAGCGGCCGGCGATCATCGCGGGCAGATGCCGGCCGAGATAGACCGCCTGACGAAAGGCGACCTGTGCGGTTGGCGGCAGCGGCGTGTCGGCCTCGTCTGGGGTGAGTGCGGCGCAGTCGCCCAGCGCGAATATTTCCGGTCGGCTGGTGCGGCAGTGGGCGTCGATGACGATGCGGCTGGCGGGGCCGCGCTCCAATCCGTCGAGCGACGCGGCGAGCGGCGAGGCGCGGACGCCGGCCGCCCACACGATGAAGTCGGCCGCGATCGCCTCGCCATTTTTCAGGATCAGCGCATCTGCCTCCGCACGGGCGACATCGACATTCAGGCGAACGGTGACGCCGAGTTGTTCCAGACGTTCGCGCGCCGCGGCGGAAACGGGGGGCGGGAAGGCGGCCAGCAACCTGTCTCCCTTGTCCAGCAAGGTCACCTGCATGGCGGCGCGGGCACCGTCGATGCCGAAATCATCCACCGTGTCCGCGATCTGGAGCAGTTCGGCGGCAAACTGAACACCCGTCGCGCCGCCGCCCACGATCGCGACACGATGCGGTCGGCCTGCCTGCGCCGCTTGCACCAGCCGGGGGGCCGTGGCGTCGCGATAGGCCACCGCTTCGTGCAGCGTATCGATGTGGCGGGCATGATCGGCGACCCCGGGAACACCGAAGTCGTTCGCCTCGCTGCCGACCGCCAGCACCAGCGTGTCATAGGGAAGATGACGCTCGGGCAACAGGGTAAGGCCGTCGCGGTCGAAGGCGTCGACGGTGACGCAGCGCGCATCCAGATCGACCGCGGTGGCGCGGCCGGGATGATAAAGGAAGCCGTGCTGGCGCGCCTGCGCCAGATAGGGCACGCCGACACGGGCGACGTCATGCGTGCCGGCCGCGACGCTGTGCAGCATCGGTTTCCAGACATGGGCCGTGGCGAGGTCGATCAGCGCGACGTCCAGTTCCTTGTGCCCGGCCAGCGTGCCGGCGAGGTCCAATCCGGCGACGCCACCGCCTACGATCAGGACGCGGTGTGCGTCGCCCTGCCCGGAAGGGCCAAGACCGGCCTTGGCGTTCGTGTCGTTCATCGTCCTGGACCTCCAACATTTTTGTCGATGCCCGGTGCGTCACGCACCCTGGTCCGGTATCGGCGGCGCGGAATATCCGGGCATCGTTTCCGTGCAAACGGTGACCGGGTAGCGATGGGTTCCCGTCTTGGCGACGGTACGCCAGTATTTCATCGATCAAATTGCCGAATTGTTGTTGTTTGTCAGCTTTGTAGCAGCTTGATTCAACAGATTTGGTGGAAGATGACGGGCACGACGATCATTGCCGTTTCATTGCCTGCATGTTTCCCGACCGTTTCCGGTCCACGACATCATCAGAACGTAGATCATCGTGAAAGATCCTGCACCGCCGGCTTCAGCCATCCATTTGAAAACAGGGTGGAACGGGATGCGTCGTTTATCGCCATCACGGCACGCAACCAAAACGACTTTCGTGCGTAGCCAAGGGAACGAACAGGGGGCGTCGTGCTGAATGGAAGCTATTGCGGGCCGTCACCCTTGCCCGGGACGTTGCTGGCGCATTGGAATTTTGATCCTGTTCTGATCGCGGGGCTGATCGGGTTGATGCTGCTCGGTCGCAACATGCCGCTGGTGGAGCGACGTTATTTGCTGGGCGCCGTGGCGGCACTGGTCGTTGCGTTCGTTTCGCCCTTATGCGCCCTGTCGGTGGCGTTGTTCTCGGCGAGAGCCGTGCATCACCTCCTGCTGGTCGGTGTGGCGGCGCCGCTGCTGGCGGCAGCGGCCGGACGGCGCGTGCGTGTCGGCATGGCGACCGGGCTGGCGGCGGGAACGGCGTCGCTTTGGTTGTGGCACGTACCTGCGCTGTATGATGCGGCGTTGGCCGACAAGGCCCTATACTGGGCGATGCAGGTGACCTTGCTGGCCGGGGCTTGGGCGTTCTGGTGCGCGCTTTTCGTCGCCGCCCCTGCCGTCGCGGCGGCCGGTATCGCAGGCGGCGCGGCGCAGATGGGCATGCTGGGCGCGATCCTGAGTTTCGCGCCGAGGCCGCTTTACGCGAGCCACCTGGCCACGACCGTGCCCTATGGCATGGGGCCACTGGGCGACCAGCAACTGGCCGGGCTGTTGATGTGGGTGGTCGGGCTGCTGCCCTATGCGGTCGCAGCCGGCTGGCTGGGGCGGCGTGGCTGGCGGCGGCTTTCGCCGGGGCTGCCGGCGTGACGGGGTTCGCCGGCCTGGCGGTCAGCTTCGTCAAGTTCGTGCATATCGCGGCGCTGGTGATCTGGTGCGCCGGCCTGTTCGCGCTGCCGCTGATGCTGGGCAAGCATGAGGCGGGGGAGGCGCAGTCCGATTATGCACGGCTGCGCCTGCTGACGCATGACAGCTATGCCTTTATCGTGACGCCCGCGGCGGTGATCGCAATCGCGGCGGGAACGGCGCTGATCTATCTGCGCGGCGTGTTCGTGCCGTGGATGTTCGCCAAGCTGGTCGCGGTCGGCCTGCTCGTCGCCCTGCACTGCTGGACCGGGCATGTCGTGATGCTGATGAGCGAGCGGCGGGGCAGCTATACGCCGCCATCGCCGGTGCCGCTGCTCGCCGGCAGCTTTGCCACGATGATCGCCGTGCTGCTCCTGGTGCTTGGCAAGCCCGTCGTGCCGGATCTCGTGCCCGACTGGCTGACCAAGCCGCAAAACCGTCAACTTCCGGTCGACGAGACACCGATTTGATATTCGAACACCAGCTTGCCACCGTGCCATCCGGTGAAGCCCGTAAAGCCGACCGCGAACAGCGAAAGGAGCAGGCCATAGGGCAGCACGGCCTGTTCATAGCCGGTCAGGCGATAGCCCCAGTTGGCGCCGATGATCGACAGCAGCATGACCGCGATCACGAAATGCGTCCAACTGGCCGAACGACTGCGGATGCCGCGGACGAGGAGCAGCTCGGCGGTGCCCGAAAGGCCGGCGAGCAGGCCGAACAGGAAGCCGGCGCCCGCCGCCCACAATCCCGCACGCGCCCAGAACGCATCGCCCGTCCACCAATAAAGGACGTCGGCACCCAGCGTGCAGCTCGTCAACGCGATCGGAAAGGCGACCAGCATCGCATGGATGGGATGTCCGGCGACCGCGATCTTGGAATCCGTGCGGTTGAAATGCGGCTTCTCGGTAATCGGGTCGACCAAGCCCCCGTGCAGCGTGTCATCGTTCATGCCGTGTCCCAAAAGCGCCGCGGCGAAATCACGGCCATGGCCGTGACAACGCCGTTGATGCTGATGGGTTGCACGGTGGCGCCGCTGTCGACGCTGGACTCGGCGGGGCCGCATGCCGGCAGCATCGCGCGGCTATGGTGGGTGATGCTGGCGGGGGCGGGCATTCTTTCCGCGCTGGTCTTCGTGTTGCTGGCGCTGTCCTTCCGGCGGCGGGCGACGCCCGGCAGAGCGAAAGAGGGCGTGTGGATCGGCGCACTGGGGCTGGCGATGCCGGTGGCCGTGTTGGGCGCGCTGCTGGTCTACGCCCTGTTGGCGGGGGTGGCGACGTTGCCGACCCCGGCTGCCGATACGGTGCGGATCGCCGCGGAGTCCCGCCGCTATAGTTGGCGCTTCACGACCACTTCCGGACGCGCGAGCGAAGGGGTGTTGCATATGCCTGCCGGACGACCGGTCGATCTGGCGATCACCTCCGTCGACGTTATCCACAGCCTGTGGATACCGCGTCTGGCAGGCAAGATGGATGCGATACCGGGGCACACCAACGTGTTGCGGGTGCGCGCCGACCGGCCCGGCACCTATCGGGGCGAATGTGCCGAATATTGCGGGATCGGGCACAAGGATCACGGCTTCACCGTCATCGCCCATGATGCGGCCGGCTGGGCGGCGTGGGTCGGCGGCGGCACGGCGGGGAACATGGGAGGCGAACGGTGAGGGCGCTGCGGCTGCACAGGACGCTTGACGCCATCTGGCGGACCGAGCCGGGGTGGCGGGGCTGGCTGCGTTCGGTGAACCATTCCGATATCGGCAAGCGTTTCATCATCGCCGCCTTCACCTTCTTCGCGATCGGCGGCGTTCTGGCGATGCTGATCCGCGCGCAACTGGCGACGCCGAACAGCGCGTTCGTGGGGCCGGCCGTCTACAATCAGATCTTCACGATGCACGGCAGCATCATGATGTTCCTGTTCGCCATCCCGATGTTCGAGGGGCTGGCGATGTACATCCTGCCCAAGATGCTCGGCGCGCGCGATCTGGCGTTCCCTCGTCTGTCGTCGCTGGGCTGGTGGTGCTATCTGTTCGGCGGCACCATCATCGTCGGATCGATGCTGGCGGGTGTGGCGCCCGATGCGGGCTGGTTCCTGTACCCGCCCTTGTCGGGCAAGCAGTGGACACCGGGGATCAATTCCGACGTCTGGTTGCTCGGCATCACCTTTGTCGAGGTGTCGGCGATGTGCGCGGCCATCGAGATCGCGGTGTCGATCCTGAAGCTTCGCGCCGGCGACATGCGGCTGGACCGGATGCCGATCCTTGCCTGGTATCTGCTGGCGACGGCGGGGATGATGATCTTCGGCTTTCCGCCGCTGATCCTGGGATCGATCCTGCTGGAGGTGGAGCGTGCGTTCGGCTGGCCCTTCTACACCGCTGCGCTGGGCGGCGATCCGCTGTTGTGGCAGCACCTGTTCTGGCTGTTCGGCCATCCGGAAGTCTATATCATCTTCCTGCCGGCGGCGGGTGCGGTGTCGACGATATTGCCGGTGATGGCGCGGACCCGGCTGCTCGGATACGGGGCGATCGTCGCTGCGGTACTGGCGCTGGCCTTTCTCAGCTTCGGACTGTGGGTGCACCACATGTTCACCACCGGCATCCCGCACATGGCGCTGGGCTTCTTTTCGGCCGCCTCGACGCTGGTCGCGATCCCGACGGCGGTTCAGATCTTTGCGTGGCTCGGCACGTTGTGGAACGGGCGGCCCGAGATGAAGCTGCCGATGCTGTACCTGATCGGCTTCTTCATCGTCTTCGTGCTGGGCGGCCTCACCGGCGTGATGCTGGCGGTGGTGCCGTTCGATACACAGGCCCATGATACCGCCTTCGTCACCGCGCATCTGCATTATGTGCTGGTCGGCGGGTTCGTGTTTCCGATGCTGGCGGCAGCCTATTACTGGCTGCCGCACTTTACCGGACGAGGCCGCGTGATGCGGATTGGCGAGGCGGCGTTCTGGCTGATCTTCGTCGGGTTCAACCTGACCTTTTTCGGAATGCACTTGACCGGGTTGCTGGGCATGCCGCGGCGGATCGACACCTATTCGGAAGAGATGGGCTGGACGGCGCTCAACCTGATCTCCTCGGTCGGCGGTTTCGTGCAGGCGTTCGGCTTCGCGCTGTTCCTGATCGATGTCGTGCTGAAAACACGGCTGGGGCAGCGCGTCCGGCGGGATCCGTGGAATGCGGACACGCTGGAATGGGCGATGCCGATCCCGGCGCCTTCCTACAACTTTGCCAGTCTGGCGCGGGTCTCAAGCCGCGAGCCGCTCGACGACGTGCCCGACCTAGCGGTACGGCTGGCGCGCGGCGACGGGCTGCTGGCAAGCGCCGAGAGCGGCCGGCGCGAGACGCTGGCGGTGGACATGACGACGGGCGCCCCGGAGCATGTCGTGATCCTGCCGGGCAACAGCTGGCTGCCGATTGCGACGGCGGCGACGCTGGGCGGGTTTTTCCTGCTGATGCTCGCGGGATTATATCCGTTCGCCCCGCTCTTCCTGATCGGGACGGCATGGCTGGTCTGGCGCTGGGCATGGAGCAATGGCTCGCGCGCGGACATCGGGGCGATCGATGCGGGTGACGGCCTGCGCCTGCCGACCAGTTTCGAAGCACCGGGCACGACGGGGTGGTGGGGCAGCATCTTTGCGCTGTCGGCCAGTGCGACGCTCTTCGCCTCGTTGCTGTTCGGCTACGCGTTTCTATGGACGGTCGCGCCCAACTGGCCGCCGCCGCAATTGACCCAGGCGGCGGTGATCGAACCCGTTATGGCGATATTGGGTGCAGCTCTGGCGACCTGGGCGGTGCGCGTGCGGCGGGCAACGCTGGCCGCAGCGGGGCAGGGGGCGATCCTGCTTGCCTTGGCGGCCCTGATCGCGCTGCGCATGCCGTCGCCGGCGTCGCATGCCTATGCCGCGACGAGCACTGCGGTGGCGGCATACGGGATCTTCCACGCCGGCGTCGCCATGCTGATGTGGCTGTTCATCCGGGCCAGGAGCCGGGCAGGCTTCCACTCGCCGGCGCGCGATGCCGAGCCTAAAATCGCGATGCTGTGGAGCGACCATGCCGCCGGCGCGGGTGCGTTTGCCGCCGTGTTGCTGGTGATCCCGGGATGGCTGGCATGATCGCGCTGCTGCGCATGAGTGCGGGGTTGATCGGATGGGCGATCGCGTTCTGCCTGTTGTATGCGCTGCACGGCATCGGCTGTGCGTCAGGCTGGGCGAGCATGCCGGTGATGGGCGCCAGCCTGCACCGCGTGGTTCTGCTGGCGGCGTGGATCGGCAGCGTGGCGGCGACGCTGGCATTGGCGCTTCGGTGGCGCGAACCCGGCCCGGCGCTGACCGACCGGGCGGCGGCGGTGCTGGCGTGGGTGGGATGCGCCGCGACGGTGGTCGGGGGCCTGCCGATCCTGCTGGTACCCGATTGTTTGTGATGAGGACGAGACCCCATATGATGCATCGCATTGCCCTGGGTGCCGCGGCGCTGCTGTTTACGGCACCGGCAGAGGCACAGATGTTCGTCGATCTGTTCGCCGGGCGGTCCCTGCCCGATGCGCAGCCGGCGACGATCACCGCGAACGAGGCGCGGGTGAACGACACCGTCGTGCCGGCGCAGTTGCGGGTCGACGTACGACGCCTGAACCCCAGCAACTCCACGATCTTCGGTGCGCGCGTCGGCTTCTGGTCCGGCGCGGTCGGGGTGGCGGTGGATGCCTCCACGCTCGACCCCGACATCCGGCGGCAGACGGTGCGCGCGACGGCCAATCTACGCTTTGACGAGACGGTGTTTGGCGAACGGGTGGTGATCGACCCCGGTCGCGATGTCAC
Organism: Sphingomonas sp. GM_Shp_2; assembly: GCF_026540875.1. Taxonomy (NCBI): domain Bacteria; kingdom Pseudomonadati; phylum Pseudomonadota; class Alphaproteobacteria; order Sphingomonadales; family Sphingomonadaceae; genus Sphingomonas; species Sphingomonas sp. GM_Shp_2. The sequence goes on along the minus strand of NZ_JALNUQ010000010.1, from coordinate 58,221 downwards.
GGTGGACGTGCCGCATCTCGGGGTGCCGACGACGGCAACCTTTGCGCTGCTTGCCATGGCGCGCCTGCCGCGGGACAGAGGGGTGCAGCCCTATGCGTTTGCCGGGCCCTCCTATCTGATCACCGACAGCGACCTTTCCGGCGATTGGGGGCTGCGGGCCGGTGGCGGTCTGCGGTTACCTCTGTCGGGTCGTTTCTCGCTGTTCGGCGAGTATCGCTATACGCAGGTCGATGCGTCTGCGGTGGCGGGTCGGATCAGCGGCAGCGTGCAGGGCGTGACCGCCGACAGCGGCGCCATCACCGTATCCACCCGGTTGCGCAACCATGCCGGCGTCGGCGGGCTGAGCATCCGGTTGTGACCCAATTTCGTTTCCAGGAAGCCGCAGCATGACCGACAAGGCCGCTTCGAAACCGCGCGTCGCCCTCGCTTTGCAGGGTGGCGGCGCACACGGTGCCTATACCCGTGGCGTGATCGAGCGGCTGCTGGAAGCCGATATCGAGATTGTTTCGGTCAGCGGTGCCAGCGCCGGTGCGCTGAACGGGGCGGCCTTGGTCGCTGGCCTTGCGGAGGGTGGTCCGGCCGGCGCCAGGGCAGCGCTGGAGCGCTTATGGCATCAGGTCAGCCGTGAGTCGCCGCTGCGCGTGTTCGACATGGCGTCTTTCCTGCTGCCCTTTGCCGAGCCGTGGCTGACACGTGGGCTGGAGTGGAGCAAGCTGACCAGCCGCTACATGGCGCCGTTCGTGCCGGGATTGCGCGACATGTCCGCGCTACGCCGGGTGGTGGGGGCAAGTATCGACCTGACGCAGTTAACCCGTCCCGGTGCGATCCCGCTGCACGTATCGGCAACGCGGGTGAGCGATGGGCAGGCACGGCTGTTCGCGGGCGCGGAGGTCACGCTCGATGCGCTGATGGCATCGGCCTGCCTGCCCGATCTGTTTGCGGCGGTTCGCATCGACGGGAACGAGTATTGGGATGGCGGATTTTCCGCCAATCCGGCGCTGGAGCCGCTGATCTTTGCCGATGACGGTGCGACCGACCTGCTGGTCGTGCAGGTGACGCCCTTTGCCGTGGAGGATGCGGGCGACACGCTGCCCGCCACGATCCGGCGGGTCAGCGACATCAGCTTCAATGCCTGCCTGATGCGCGACCTGAAGGCACTGGTGCAGGTGCAGCAACTGGCGCGCGCACACGACCTGACGGACGGCAAGGTCGGGCAATTGGCGGCCATGCACCTGCACCTGATGACGCCGGCGCCCGGCCTCGCCACACGCGGCGCGGCGAGCAAGCTCGATACACGCGCCTCTGCCCTTCAGGAATTGCGCGTCATGGGCCATGCGCAAGCCGATGCGTGGCTAGAAGGGACAGGCTTCGGCCCGGACGAAGCGCTGCGCCATGTGACGGAGGTGGTGGCTTGATGGCGCGCGTCGATCTTTGGGCGCAGGATGGATGGTCGGGGAGACAGGATTCGAACCTGCGACATCCTGCTCCCAAAGCAGGCGCGCTACCAGACTGCGCCACTCCCCGACGCGGTGGACAGGCGCCTAGGACGGCCGGGCGTTCAGCGCAAGCCTTATGAACCCGGAAGCACACCGGACACGTTAAATCGCTCGCGTCTGCCACAGATATCGGCAATTCCTGTTTGCCGCTGCGCCGCAGCATCACCATGTGCAGTGCACCAATTCAGAAAGGGAAAAGCCATGTCTCTCATCGGCACCAGCATCAAGCCGTTCACCGCTCAGGCGTATCGCGAGGGCAAGTTCCTGACCGTCACGGACGCGGACGTGAAGGGCAAGTGGGCCGTGTTCTTCTTCTACCCGGCGGACTTCACCTTCGTGTGCCCGACCGAGCTGGAAGACCTGGCCGACAATTACGACACGTTCCAGAAGATGGGCGTGGAAATCTATTCAGTGTCGACCGACACGCATTTCAGCCACAAAGCCTGGCATGACACATCGCCCGCGATCGGCAAGATCAACTTCACCATGATCGGTGATCCGTCGGGTGTCGTGACCAACAACTTCGAAGTCATGCGCGCAGGCCAGGGCCTGGCGGATCGCGGCACCTTTGTCGTGGATCCCGAGGGCGTCATCCAGCTCGTCGAGATCACGTCGGAAGGCGTCGGCCGCAACGCGATGGAACTGCTCCGCAAGGTCAAGGCCGCGCAGTACATTGCCGCGCATCCGGGCGAAGTCTGCCCGGCAAAGTGGGAAGAGGGCGAAGAAACGCTCGCTCCCTCGCTCGACCTCGTCGGCAAGATCTGAGCCGACATGCGCGGGGCCGGCATCGTCGCCGGCCCCGCGCCACCATTCCGTTTATCCCCAGGACCCTGCACATGCTCGACGCGAACCTGAAGACCCAGCTGAAGACCTATCTTGCGAATATTGTCCAGCCGATCGAGTTGGTGGCGTCGTTGGATGGGTCGGCGAAGTCGGGGGAGTTGGAGGCGTTGCTGGGAGAGATCGCGGCGCTGTCCGAGGCGGTGTCCTATGTACGGGACGACGAGGAGGCGCGGCGGCCGTCCTTCCTGATCCGGCGGGTCGGCACCGATGTGTCTGTGCGCTTTGCCGGAATTCCGATGGGGCACGAGTTCACCTCGCTCGTCCTGGCGCTGCTTCAGGTCGGTGGGCATCCCTCGAAGCTGGCGCAGGAGGTGATCGAGCAGGTCCAAGCGCTGGACGGCGACTTTGCATTCGAATCCTATTTTTCGCTGTCGTGCCAGAACTGCCCCGATGTGGTGCAGGCGCTGAACCTGATGAGCGTGCTGAACCCGCGTATCCGCCACGTCGCGATCGAGGGCGGGCTGTTCCAGGACGAGGTGACCGCGCGGCAGATCATGTCGGTGCCGGCGATCTTCCTGAATGGCGAGCCGTTCGGCCAAGGGCGGATGAACGTCGAGCAGATCCTGGCCAAGCTGGACACGGGCAGCAGCGCGCGGGCCGCGGAGAAGATCAGCGCCAAGGCGCCGTTCGACGTGCTGGTCGTAGGCGGCGGCCCTGCCGGCGCCTCGGCCGCGATCTATGCGGCGCGCAAGGGCATCCGCACCGCAATCGCCGCGGAGCGGGTCGGCGGACAGGTGCTGGACACCATGTCGATCGAGAACTTCATTTCCGTGCCGCATACCGAGGGACCGCGTCTGGCGGGTGATCTGGAGCGGCACGTGGCCGAGTACGGCGTCGACGTGATGAACCTGCAACGCGCCGAGACGCTGATCCCCGCAGCCGAGGAAGGCGGCCTGCACGAGGTGCGGTTGCACAGCGGCGCGTCGCTGAAGGCGCGGACGGTGATCCTGGCGACGGGTGCGCGCTGGCGGCAGATGAACGTGCCCGGCGAGGATGCGTATCGCAACAAGGGCGTGACCTATTGCCCGCACTGCGACGGGCCGCTGTTCAAGGGCAAGCGCGTAGCCGTGATCGGCGGCGGCAATTCGGGCGTCGAGGCGGCGATCGATCTGGCCGGTGTCGTGGCGCACGTGACGCTGATCGAATATGCCAGCGACCTGCGCGCCGATGCCGTGTTGCAGCGCAAGCTGGCGAGCCTGCCCAACGTGAAGGTCATCACCTCCGCGCTGACCACCGAGGTGACCGGCGACGGCACGCGGGTGACCGGGCTGACCTACAAAGACCGCAATCACGACAGCGTCCACCAGATCGAACTCGAGGGCATCTTCGTCCAGATCGGACTGGTGCCCAACACCGAGTGGCTGCGCGATACGGTTGCGCTGACCCTGCACGGCGAGATCGAGGTCGACCACCGCGGCGAGACGTCCCGGCCCGGCATCTTCGGCGCGGGCGACGTGACGACGGTGCCGTACAAGCAGATCGTGATCGCGGTAGGCGAGGGGTCGAAGGCCTCCCTGTCGGCGTTCGATTATCTGATCCGCCTGCCGGCCGATGCGCCGGTGGAGGCGATCGCGGCCTGAGCCCGGGCCCCGGCGCCTAAGCGCTTGGCGTCGGGGCTTCGTTTCGGTACCCGCTGCGTCCATGATCCTGATCCAGCGGACGGGCTGGCGGGCCGCGGGCCCCCGCATCGCACTCAACGGCTTCCAGGCGCTACGCCGCGGCTGGTGGCGGATGACGACGCCCGAGACGCGGGGCAGCCGGGGCATCTGCCTGACGCCCGACGGGCGCCTGATCCTGGTGAAGCACAGTTACAAGCGTGGCTGGTATCTGCCCGGCGGCGCCATCGATGCGGGCGAGGACGCGCTCACCGCGCTTCTGCGCGAATTGCGCGAGGAAATCGGGATGGTCCGTCACGGCGCCGCGCGGCACCTTTACGATGTGCGGCACAATCCCGACCACAAGCGCGACCATCAGGCCGTGTTTCTGGTGGAAGACGTCGTGATCGAACCGCGGCTGTCGCTGGAGATCGAGGCGATCGGCGCCTTTCTGCCGGATGCGCTGCCCGGCGACCTGCACCCGGCCACCCGTTACCGGGTGGAGCGGTGGAGGACGGGCGGGACGGAGGGTTCGGCACCGGTGCCGAGCGAGTGAAGAGGGTGGCCCGCCGGGTGGGCCACAGCCTGGCCCCGGGCCGCATAGCGCGTCGCCACCATCTGCACGCACCGGTGAACCAGCCCCATGGCGGCGAAGCACATAAGGCCGTAAACCAGATAGGAATAGCGCGGGATCGGCTGGACCAGCGCATAGGGCAGGGCGGTCACCAGCACGAACACGCCGATCGGCATCAGCCGGAACCGACGCGAAAGCGCATCGAACAGCAAGGCCGCAAAACCGAGCAGGTTGACCAGCGACAGGATGATCGGGCGCGCGTCGGCGCGGTGATTGTCGCCCGATTGCCAGACCTGCGGAAAGAAGAACGCCGCATAATGGCGCAGGGCCAGCCGCGCGAAGGCCATCGGGTGGTCGGTGACCCACCTCCATGCCGCGTGTCCGAGCATGCGTGAATAGGCAACTTCGCCTCCCGCCGCCCGAAGCCGCGCGCGTGCGGCGACGCTGCGATAGGGGTGGATCCGGGCGTAGTTGCCTTCATAGGCCACGCTGGAGGGGCGCCCGCTGCCCACCGCCGGGTCGATGCCGAGGGCGAATTCCAGGCCGAAATTGTCCCGTAACAGGATGGGCGTGCCCATGGCATGAGCGTTGCGCATCGCCCAGGGCGTGACCATCAGCGCGAGCGCAACTGCCGCCGAGCCACCGAGAAGAACCACCCGGCGCCGCGGCAGGCGCGGTATCGCGGTCATGATCCAGGCCGCGACGATACCGAGCCCCGCCGGTGGGCTGACAAAGAAGGTGAATGCTGCGAGTGTCCCCGCGCCGATCAATTGTGCGGGCGAGAGGACTTCGCCATTTCGCACGCGTCCGATCGCCAGCAGCCCGCAGCAGCTCAGCATCACCGCAAGCGCTCCTTCCCAGAAGCGGAAGTCGATGATCTCCTCCTTGGCGAAGATCGGAACGAGGCAGAAGAAGGCGAGCCCGACGTGCCGCGCGGCCGGTGGCGACCCCAGCCGGGCATAGACCCGGTCGATCAGCAGCAGACCGACCGCGAACTGCACCAGTGCGCCGATCAGAAGCACGGTCAACGCGGCCGACGAATGCGCGCCGAACAGGAAAAGGACGCCGCTCACGAGCAGCGGCATCACCGGCATCAGATGTGCGGTCGGGCCCATGCCCGGAAACGCATCGGCAAAGCCGCCGCCGGTGGCGAGGCTGATCGCCACCCGCGTCGCTTCGCCCGCCTCGACCATGATCATCGGACCGCGACCATGATAGATCATGATCAGCCGAATCAGGATGCCCAGGCACAGCAACCATGGCGTGAGCCCGATATTATCGTTTGCCGCCCGATGCTTGCTGTACGGCCGCTCCCCGGTGGGACCGGCACCTCCCCAAAGTCTCATAACGTGGGTTAGCGAATCGCGGGGTAGGAGGAAATGGGGGTGGTGGGCCCGGCAGGACTCGAACCCGCAACCTAGCCGTTATGAGCGGCCAGCTCTAACCATTGAGCTACAGGCCCCCGCCGCGTCCGTAGCGCGGGGCAGGGCAATCCCGCAACCGGGGAAACGGTGCCCGCACATGAAAAAAGGCGCCCCGAATGTCGGAGCGCCTTTTTCCGTAACAGCAGAATCGCGTCGGGCCGATCGGCCCGATGCGGCATTACTGCATGTTGTCGGCCTTCGCCTCAGCCGCGTCACGGACGTTGTCCGCGGTCGCGTTCATGTTGTCTGCGGCGTTCTCCAGAACGGCAGCTTCCGAAGCGTTGGCGGTGTTGTCAGCCAGCGCGTCGATGTTGTCGGCCTGCATTTCCATGTTGTCGGCCAGCATGTCTGCGTTGTTCTCAACAGCAGCAGCTTCCGGCGACTTGTTGCAGGCGGCCACGGACATCAGGCCGGCGGCAGCGAGAACAAAGGCGATCTTCTTCATTCGAATGCTCCCAAGCATAAGCAATCATCGCGGCCGACCCGATTGCCGTCGCGAAGCGGCTCAAATACCGCACGCTTCCCCCCGGTCAATCCGCAAAATTCACCTCTCAGCAAGGTTCGCGACGAACCGAGGGTGCCACATCGGATCATTTCAACTGGTCAACGCGGCGATTTGACACCACCGATTTCTTCCGGCGCGTTGGCCACCACGGCCAGCATCGCGGTCCAGGCGGCGACGTTCTGGCGCAGCGCCTGGGGATCGATCCGGTCGATGGTGTCGTCGGGCGTATGGTGGGTGTCGAAATATTGCTGGCCCGACTGGTTGAGGTCGATGCCCGCCACGCCCAGCCGCAGCGTCGGCCCGATATCGGTGCCGTCACCGGCCACACCGGGGCCGCGCACGATACCGAGCGGGGCGAGCGCGGTCTGCAACCGATCGCCGACGGCACGGGCGCTGTCCGGCAGGTTCACCTCGAACCGCCAGATGCGATCGGCGCCAAAATCGCTTTCCGATGCCGTGGCATGGCGATCCTGCGCATGGGCCTTGGCATATTCGGCGCCGCCGAAGCCGCCGACCTCCTCGGCCCCGAACCAGACGACGCGGATGGTGCGGCGCGGACGGCCGGCATCCATGATCCGCTTGGCGGCGGCGGCGGTGATCGCGATGCCGCTGGCGTCGTCGATCGCCCCGGTGCCGAGGTCCCAGCTGTCGAGATGGCCGCCGACAAGGACGATGCCGGCGTTCGGATCGGTGCCGGGCACCTCGGCGATGACGTTGCCCGACTCGCGCACGCCGGTGCGCCGCGGCGTCAGGACCAGCTTCATGCGCACCGGCTTGCCGCGCGCGGCGATGCGCTCCAGCTGCTCGGCATCGGGCACCGACAGGGCGGCGGCGGGGATCGGCTTCACCCCTTCGGGAAAGGTGGTGGTGCCGGTGTGCGGGAAGCGGTGATGATCGGTGCCGATCGAGCGGATGACGATCGCCACCGCACCCTTCTGCGCTGCGACCGCCGGGCCGACGAAGCGGGCCGGGCCGAACGCGCCGTAGCTCGATCCGTCCTGCGTCGGCTGCATCGCGTTGCCGACATAGGCGATGCGCCCGGCAAGGCTGCCGGCGGGTGCGGCGAGCAGATCGTTATAGGTCGGGAAGACGACGACCTCCGCCGTGATCCCGCCCGCCGGGGTCGCGCCCGAATTGCCGAGCGCGGCCAGCGTCAGCTTCTGGGGAAAGGGTGCGAGGATCTCGGCGGTCTCGGCCCCGCGTTCCCATACCGGCATCCGGTACGGCTCGATATGCACGTTCTGGAAGCCCATCGCCTTCAGCTTGGCGACCGACCAGGTGCGTGCGCGCGCCTCCGCCTCGGTGCCGGCCATGCGCTGCCCGACCTCGGTCGTCAGCCCTTCGACAATGTCCCACGCGCTGTTGTCGGCCAGCGCCGCATCGCGCAGTGCCGCCACGGCGGGATCGACCGGGGGCGGCGCAACCTGTTGCGCGAGAAGGGGAGAAGCGAGGGCGGAGGCGGCAAGGGCCGCGGCGATGAAGCGCGTCGTCATGGCAGCAAGGGTTACGTAGTCGCAGCCGGTTTGCCAACGGGGCGCCCACTCATTACATGGCGATCCGATTTCCCAATACCCATTCCCAAGCACGGAGCACGCGCGCCAGATGGCCGTCCAGTACACCTACGTCATGAAGGGTCTGACCAAGACCTTCCCGGGCGCGAACAAGCCCGTTCTCAACAACATCCACCTGCAGTTCATTCCCGGCGCCAAGATCGCGATCATCGGCCCGAACGGCGCCGGCAAGTCGACGCTGATGAAGGTGATGGCGGGGATGGACCCGGACTTCACCGGAGAGGCCTGGGCGGCGGAAGGGGTCCGCGTCGGCTATCTGGCGCAGGAGCCGCAGCTCGACCCGTCCAAGGACGTGATGGGCAACGTCAAGGACGGCGTGCGCCCAGTTGCCGACCTGATCGACCGGTTCAATGCGATCTCGGCCGAAATGGGCGATCCGCAGGACGATACCGATTTCGACGCGCTGATGGAGGAAATGGGCGAGCTTCAGGCCAAGATCGACGCGATCGATGGCTGGTCGCTCGACAGCCAGCTCGAACAGGCGATGGAAGCCTTGCGCTGCCCGCCGGGCGATGCGGAGGTGACGCGGCTGTCGGGTGGCGAGAAGCGCCGCGTGGCGCTGTGCAAGCTGCTGCTGGAGAAGCCGGACATCCTGCTGCTCGACGAGCCGACCAACCACCTGGACGCCGAAAGCGTGTCGTGGCTGGAGAATTATCTCAAGGAATATACCGGCAACGTCATTCTCGTGACGCACGACCGCTACTTCCTCGACAACGTCGTGAACTGGGTGCTCGAACTCGATCGCGGCCGTTACTACACCTACGAATCCAACTATTCGGGCTATCTGGAGAAGAAGGCCAAGCGGCTGGAGCAGGAGGAGCGCGACGAGGCCGGTCGCCAGCGCGCGATCGCCGACGAGCTGGCCTGGATGCGCCAGACCCCCAAGGCGCGCCAGACCAAGTCCAAGGCGCGTATCCGCGCGTTCGACGAGCTGATGGAGAAGCAGGAGAACCGCGTCGCCGGCAAGGCGCAGATCCTGATCCAGTTGCCCGAGCGCCTGGGCGGCAAGGTGATCGAGGCCAAGGGGCTGACCAAGTCCTATGGCGACAAGCTGTTGTTCGAAAATCTCGACTTCATGCTGCCGCCGGGCGGCATCGTCGGCGTGATCGGGCCCAACGGCGCGGGCAAGTCGACGCTGTTCAAGCTGATCACCGGCCAGGAACAGCCCGATGGCGGCACGATCGAGATCGGCTCGACGGTGAAGCTCGGCTATGTCGACCAGAGCCGCGACCATCTCGATCCCGACAAGAATGTCTGGCAGGAAATCTCCGACGAGCTGGAGGTCTTCCGCTTCGGCAAGCAGGAACTGGGCACGCGCGCCTATGTCGGCGCGTTCAACTTCCGCGGACCCGACCAGCAGAAGAAGGTCGGCCAGTTGTCGGGCGGTGAGCGCAACCGCGTCCACATGGCCAAGATGCTGAAGGAGGGCGGCAACGTCCTGCTGCTCGACGAGCCGACCAACGACCTCGACGTGGAAACGCTGCGCGCGCTGGAAGAGGCGCTGGAGACCTTTGCGGGCTGCGCGGTGGTCATCAGCCACGACCGCTTCTTCCTCGATCGCCTGTGCACGCACATCCTGGCGTTCGAGGGCGACAGCCATGTCGAGTGGTTCGAGGGCAATTACGAGTCGTACGAGGAAGACAAGCGCCGCCGCCTGGGCGACGCCGCCGATCGCCCGACGCGTCTTGCCTACAAGAAGCTGACGCGCTGAGATACGGGGAAACGGGCGGTCGTTCCCGCCCGTTTCCGGTTCAGGCGGGGCAGCGCATCCGGGTGGCCGGCGCGCTCCAGCGGATCGCGTTGCCGATCAGGCGGCGGTAATTGGCATGGTCATACGCCTCGGGCGTGTGGCCGAGCGCCGAATAGACGATGCGGCCGCGGCCGAGCATGCGCGTCCAGACGATCGGGTGGTCCGCGCCCATCGCCAGCTTGTCGGACGGGCGATAGCTGGTCTCATCCAGCGTCGCGAGTACCGTGGTGCCGGCCGCCCGGGCCGGGCTGGCAAAGGAATACCATTCGTCGCGCGGGTTCCAGGGCAGCGTGACCCCGGCCATTACCGGATGGTCCGGGCGTTCGATGCGGATCGCGGCGGGCTGGATATGATCCTCGCCACCGGGATGGCCGATGAATTTCGCGCCGATCATCTCGCGCTGGTAGAGCGGCCAGCCTTCGCTGCTGTTGTCGCCGGCCGCATGCAGCGCGACCACGCCGCCGCCGGCCTTCACCCAGTCGGCAAAGGCCTGGCGCTGGGCGGGGGTGAACAGGTCGCCGGTGCTGCTGTTGAGGATGATGACCGAGAAGCGCGAAAGGTCGCGCGGATTGAAGACGGCGGCGTTCTCGGTGGAGAAGCTGGGCGCGCAGGCCCGCGCGAGGCCGGCAATCACCGCATTCGAATGGGGCAGATGCTCGATATGGCGCCAGCTATTGGTCTTGGAGAAGATCAATATGCCACCGCGCTTCACCGCTGCGGGGATCGGTGGCGCGACACTGTCCATGACCGGCGCCGGGCGGTGCGGATCGGCGGGCGTTTGCCCCATCAGCAGGGCGAGCGGCGCCAGCGCGAGGAGGCGGCGCATCATGGACGCGTGTTTCCGGGCATTGTGGCCGCGTTCCGCCTGTGCATGGCATCCATCTCCTTATCCGAGGTTTTTCAGCATGATGGATGGTGTCACGGCCCACGTCCAGCGTGCAGATGCGCACCCTCGCGTCCCCGCGGCGCATATCGCCCAAATCACAACGGTTTAAATTCCACCAGCCGATGCCTATTCTCCTGCAACAGCAAAAGGGGAGCAAGACTGCACGCATGGCCGTGATCGAGCAATCGCCCGGCGGGGATACCGCCACGGGCACCGGAGAACTGCATTACCGCCTGCGCCAACAGTCCATGCTTGCCGATTTCGGGATCGAGGCGCTGCGTGCGCGCGACCTGGAGCCGATGCTGCAACGCGCCACCGAGCTATGTGCGCAAGGTATGCGCTCGAAATATTGCAAGTTCCTGGAATATCGCCCCGACCGGGAAACGCTGTTGGTGCGCACTGGCGTGGGGTGGGCGCCGGGTGTCGTCGGATCGACCGAGATGCGCACCGATCTGGGATCGCCCGCGGGCTTCGCGCTCCAGACCGGGCAGGGCGTCATCTCCAACCACCTGGAGAATGAGGAACGGTTTCGCACGCCCGAGTTCATGGCCGCGCACAATATCCGCCGCGCGATCAACGTGCTGGTCGAGGCGTCCGGCCGCCGCTTCGGCGTGCTGGAGGTGGACAGCCCCGACGAGGGCAATTTCGAGGAAGCCGACCTGGCCTTCATGCAGGGCTTCGCCAACCTGATCGGGGTTGCGATCGAACGGCAGGAGGCGGAGCGCCGACTGGCCGAGGCGGTGGAACATCAGCAATTGCTGACGCGGGAGGCCAGCCACCGGGTGAAGAACAGCCTGTCGCTGGTGTCCGCGATGCTGAACCTCCAGATGCACGAGGACGAGGATCCCCGCGTCGCGCGCCTGCTGGGCGATGCGCAGGCCCGGATCACCGCCATCGCGCAGGCGCACGACCGGTTGTGGCGCGGCGAGAAGGTGGGCATCGTCGCGCTGGACGATCTGGCGTGCGGCATTTTGGAACAGCTGTCCGAACAGTCGCCTGCGCACGACATTTCCTGCGATATCGAGCATCTGGAAATCAGTGCCGATACCGCCATTCCGATCGGCCTGATGCTGACCGAACTCGTCACCAACGCAATCAAATATGCCTATGGCGAGGACGGCGGCCCCATCGCGGTGCGGCTGGCGGCGCGGGATGCACGGATCGTGATGACGGTGACGGACGAGGGTGCGGGATTGCCGGACGGCTTCGACGTCAAGGCGGCATCGCGCAAGAGCCTGGGGATGCGGATGATCGTCAGCCTGGCGCGCCAGTTGCGTGGCCGGGTGACGATCGAGAATTGCGCGCGGGGCGCCTGTGCCACGCTCGACATGCCCGATCCGCGCTGTGCCGATCAGATGACCGATCCGGCCGCCTGAGGGCGGCCACGCGTCGTGGTAGCCGGCGATCCCTCAATGGGTAATCCCCTGTTTGAAAGGGGTAAATCCGCTATCTTCGATCACTAACCCCCATACCCAGTGTCTGTCCGGGTGCCGAAGCCTTAGCGATGGATTGTAAATTCCATGAACTGAGGTGGGGGGAGCATGGGGGCGAAAGCGTCCTTGTCGGCGATGTGTCTGCTGTGGGCGGCGGCAGCGGCGGCGCCGTCCTCCGCCCAGGATCTGGTGTATCAGCCGGTCAATCCCAGCTTTGGCGGCAATCCCTTCAACTCGGATCATCTGCTCGGGCTGGCCACGGCGCAGAACAAATATACCGATCCGGCCGCCGCCCGCGCCAACGCGACACAGGCCAATAACTTCGCGCAACAATTGCAGTCCCGGCTGTTGTCGGCCCTTTCGTCGCAGGTGGTCGAGGCCATCTTCGGCGAGAACCCGCAGGAGCAGGGAACGATCAAGTTCGGCGGGCAGACCGTGGAGTTCTTCCGCAGCCTGGACGAGGTGACGCTGACGATCACGGATGACGCGACCGGCGGGATCACCACGATCGTCATCCCGACCTTTATCACGGCAAACTGACCGATGCGGCCCCGGACCCTGCTCATGATGGCGCCGCTTCTGGGTGGCTGCACGATGCTGAACACGGCGGACCGTTCGCTGCCCTCGACCGCACAGCAGGCGATCATCCCCGCCAAGACGACCACGCAGCGGCTGTTGAACGATATCGCGCCGCCGCCGCGGCCGATCGCGATCGCGGTGTATGGCTTCACCGACCAGACCGGACAGTTCAAGCCGAGCGAGGTCGGCCAGACGCTGTCGCGTGCGGTCAGCCAGGGTGGCGGATCGATCCTCGTCAAGGCGCTGCACGATGCCGGCAACCGACGGTGGTTCACCGTGGTCGAGCGCGAGCAACTGAAGAACCTGCTCAGCGAGCGGCAGATCATCCGGGAAATGCGCGAACGCTATCTGGGCGAAAGCGCGATCAATGCCGATGCGCTGCCGTCGCTGCTGTTCGCCGGCGTCCTGCTCGAAGGGGGCGTCATCGGCTATGACAGCAACACGGTGACGGGGGGCGCGGGTGCGGCCTTTCTGGGCCTGGGTGCCCGCACCGAATATCGGCAGGACACGGTGACGGTGTACCTGCGCGCGGTATCGGTACGCACCGGCGAGGTGCTGGCCAGCGTCTCCTCGTCAAAGACCATCGCGTCGCGGGCGATCAGCGCGAGCACCTTCAAATTCGTCGCCTTCAAGGAATTGCTGGAGGTGGAACTGGGCATCACCAGCAACGAGCCGGACCAGCTCGCCCTGCAACAGGCGATCGAAAAGGCGGTGTTCGGCCTGATCATGGAAGGCATCGACCTGAAGCTGTGGGCCTTTGCCTCACCGGACGCAGGTGCCGAGCAGCTCGATCGCTATCACCGCGAACGCGACGGCGGCTACTCGCCGCAACAGGTGCAGGCCGCCATCGACGGCGCCGCGCGGCTGCCGCCGTTGCAGGTTCATCGCAAGGCATCGCTCGATCCCATCCCGCCTCCACCCGCCGTTCGCAGCACGCTTTGACCGTTCCTTAAGGGAGACCGCGCATGAAGACCCTGATGATTGCATCGACATCTGCGCTTGCATTGTTGGCGGTGCCAGCCTTGGCACAATCCAGCGCGACCATCGACCAGACGGGCGCGGGAAGCTCGGGCAGCGTGGCGATGGTCGACCAGACCGCGACCGCCGCGGCGGCCGATGTGACGATCATTCAGGTCGGTCGCGGCCATCAGGCCACCGTCACGCAGAAAAGCGATGGCCCAACCGTGGGCGATCGCGGCGATACCGCCTATATCCAGCAGGGGTCTTTCGGTGCCCGCGCGACGATCGATCAACATACGGCGGCAGGCGCGGCGGGTTCGCATGCCACCATCATGCATGGCGGAACGTCCCAGGCCACGACCGCGCAATATGGCGGTGGTCACGACAGCTTCATTAGTCAGCGCGTTGGCCAATCGGCGGCCGATGTCATGCAGACTGGCGGCGGCCTGGTCGGGAACGTGTCGCAGATCGCTCAATTCGGCCGATCGGTAAGTGCCATCGTGGCGCAGGACGGGCAGAACAACTATAGCGAGGTCACGCAGGCCGGCGACACCCAGGTCGCCGTGGTGGACCAGGGCGGCCAGTATAACCAGTCCTCGATCAACCAGAGCGGCAGCGGCAATTCGGCCTTCGTCACGCAGCGCATCACCAACGTCGCCGTCGTCGACCAGCAGGGCAAGGACGGCATCGCCTATATCGACCAGAATGGCGGCGGCGGTTCGGTAAGACTGCTCCAGACGGCGGCGTCCCAAGGCGCGGTGGCCGATGTGGGGCAGTCGGTCGCGGGCGGCTCGGTCGATCTGGAGCAACGGGGCGCGGGAACGGTAACGGTCCGGCAAAGCGGCCTGTCGGTCGGCCTGTCCGTGCTGCAGCAGGAGGCCAGCACCGCCACGGTGGTGCAGGGGGGCCGCATCAGTCGTCTGGCGATCCAGCAGTTCGACGGATCGGCAGGCGCCCGGGCCGATGTCGATCAGGGCACGCGCAACGGCGAAATACTGGTGCAGCAAAAGACCACCGCGCAAACGGACGTCCTTCAGACCGGCACCAGCGGCTATATCTTCGTGAACCAGGGCAGGGGCGCGGAGGGATCGTCGGCCGGCGTGGTACAGCAGGGCGACAATAATTCGCTGGTGCTCCACCAGCGCGCCTGGCCCGAGGGCGCCGCAACCGGTCCGGCAGGCTCGGTCGCCACCATCCAGCAGATCGGCGACGGCAACAGCGCGCTCGCCTTCCAACATGGCACCGGGGCGCAATATGCGACCCTCGAGCAGACGGGCACCGCCAATCGTCTGAGCACCTGGCAGGGCGGCCGGGGAAACCAGCAGGTCACGCTGCGTCAGGGCGGCAGCGACAATTTCGCGCAGACGGCGCAAGGGGGAAGGCCTGCGGACGGCGCAACGCCGCTGGACCCGGTCGCATTCGAGGATGCGGCATCGCAAAACCTGGTCATCACGCTGGAGCAGCCGGGGAACGGCAACACCGCCATCCTGACCCAGATCGGACGCGACAACCTGATCGACGGGCGCCAGTCCGGGAACGGCAATGCGGCGGTGGTGACGCAGTTCGGCAACGTCCTGTCGGTCGAGTTCGATCAGTCCGGTAACAACAACCGGATCGACGTGACGCAGAACAGCATGTTCAACAAGGCCAGCATCTACCAGCTTACCGACGACAATGTCGCGAACATTACGCAGAACGGGTTCAGCAACACGGCCGTCGTTCGTCAGTAACGGGAGGTACGGTGATGACAGGACCGGCATCGCTTCTGTTGCTGATCGTCGGGCAGGTGGCCGCCCCCGCGCCGTCATCGGCGCAGCAAAGCGTGCAGATCGATCAGGTGGGCGACGCCAATGTCACGGCGACCCACCAGACCGGATCGCGCGGAACCGTGCGCATCGAGCAGGACGGTGATCGCAATATGGCGGACGTCGCCCAGATGATGGCGCCACCGGGTTATCGGCCCGATGACACCGCCGAAGCGTCCGTTTCCATCTACCAAAGGGGTAGCGGGAACGCCGCATCGGTCCGTCAGTTCGGTATGCAGGGCCTGATGAACGAGGCGATCCTGTCGCAGGACGGATCGGGCAACATCATGCGACTGGAGCAGTCCGGTGCCGGCAACCGGGCGGAACTGGAGCAGACGGGCGATGGAAACGCCATGGACGCGCGACAGATCGGTGACGGCAATGTCCTGCGCTGGACGCAGACAGGCAGTGGCCTGCCCGATCTCGGCATCACCCAGACCGGCGGCCAGACCATGGCGATCCGCCAGACCGGGCCGGGACGCTAGCATTGCCGCACTGCTGGCGATCTTCCTGATTGCCGGTACAACACCGGCGGCTGCGCGCCAGCAGGTCGACGCAAGGGTGTCGACACCGGCACAAAAGACGGGGGTGGAACAGATCGGTCCCGCCAGAGCCGGACGCGCCGCGACGACCGCCGATATACCCCAGGTTTCACAGACCCGGTCGATGGCGCAAAAGGGCATTCCCGCTGCCGCCCCGATCGGCGGACGCGATCGGTGCGATCCGTCCGCTCGAACTCCGACGCCTCGGGATATGCTCTGCCGCGCGGACGCGCGCGCGTCCCGGCACTCCGCGGAACCATCCTCACCGAACACGGGTCGGGTCTCGTCGCTGGTAGAAACCCTTGCCGACGAGACGGGGCGTTCCTCCGGAAATATCGACGACACAGCGGGCGCCATCGCCATTCTGGGCTTTCCGACCGGGGGCGACCCGCCTGCCCGGCGCTGACGCGCGGCGCCGAACGTCGTCGCAGGGGCTTGTCACGGTCACCGCAATCGTCAAAGTCGGGGCATGACCGATCCCATGCTCCACGCCATCACCGCCGTCGTGCGCCGCGCGCCCGAATGGGTGCGGCACGACCTGATGGCCAAGGACGCCGGTACCCGGGAACGTGCCGAGGACGCACTCGCCGCAATGATCGCCGCCGCGTTGCAGGCACAGCCATAGGTCGCCGCCAGGGGGCTTCGCGGCGCGCCGCCCCTTCGATGCGAAAAGGCCCGGCAGGGCTGAACCGCAACGACATCCGTTCGTTCTGCTGAAAGAAAGTCCAATGAAATCATTGGGTTGATTAAAGCACGTTAGGAACGGCGCATGGCACCGACGTTGAAGCCGTTGCACGAGCAGGCGATCGTCATAACCGGCGCAAGCAGCGGCATCGGCCTGGTCACGGCGCGGATGGCGGCAAGGGCCGGCGCTGCGGTCGTTCTCGCCGCCCGAAACGAGCGGGCGCTGCGCGACCTGCGCGACGAGATCGTCGCTGCGGGCGGTCGTGCGCTGGCGGTACGCTGCGACGTCGGTGAAGAAAGCGATGTCCAGCGCGTCGTCGACGAGGCGGTGGCCGCGTTCGGCGGGATCGACACCTGGGTCAACAATGCCGGCGTCTCGATCTTCGGCAAGACCTGGGACGTGCCGATGGCGGACTGGCAGCGGATGTTCCGGACGGTCTACTGGGGTACCGTCCATGGCTCGTTGGCGGCCTTCCGACACCTGCGCAGCGCCGGAAGGCCGGGCGCGATCATCAATGTCGGCAGCTTCTTCGGCGATCGCGCACCCGCCGTGCAGGGCACCTATTCCTCGGCCAAGTTCGCCGTGCACGGCTTTACCGGTGCATTGCGCGAGGAGATCGAACAGGAAGCGCTGCCCATCTCGGTATCGCTGATCCATCCGGGGCGGATCGATACGCCGTACAACGAACATGCGGGCAATTACATGCCGATGCAGCCGGTGCACCGCGGCATGATCTATCCACCCGAAGCGGTGGCGGAGACGATACTGTGGTGCGCCGCCCATCCGAAGCGCGACATGTTCGTCGGCGCCCAGGCAAAGGCGGCGGCCGTGCTGGGCCTTGTCGCGCCGCGACTGACGGACCGGCTGATGTCGGTCTGGTCCTTCACCTCCCAGCAGTCGCGAACCCGCCACGCGAGTGGCGATCATCACCGTGCCTTGTTCGAGGCGGGTTATGGCGGCGCGGAGCGGGGCACGCATGAACCGCATCTGCTCCGCCGACGCAGCTATTATGTGAAAGCGACGAAGCGGCCAGGGCTTGCCGCCGCGACGCTCCTGATCGGCGGCGGGCTCGCCCTCGCACTGGTCCGCCGCAAGCACCCGACGCAGCCGGAACCGCCGCCGCAACTCAGCGAGGTCGAGGAGGTGACGATCATCGCCGCCCTGCCGGACGACGGGCCGCACGAACGGCCGCATGCCGACTTCACGGTAGCCTGAGCGATGCGCTCGCCCGGACCGCTCGCGGCGCTCTGCCTTGCCACGAGTGCACTGGCCGGATGCGCGACCTCGACGCATCTCGGCCGCTCCGGACAGGCGCGCGTGGCAGGGCGGACCTATGTCGTCACCGGCGCGTCGAGCGGCCTGGGTCAGGGGGTGGCGCTCAGACTGGGTGCGCTGCGGGGCAATGTCGTTCTTGCGGCCCGTCGCACCGATCTGCTGGAGGAGGTGGCCACGCAGGTGCGAGAGGCCGGCGGGCAGGCCTTGGTGGTGACGACCGACGTCGCGGATGCCGATCAGGTCGAAGCGCTGGCCGATGCCGCCATAAGCCGCTTCGGCCGGATCGACGTGTGGATGAATATCGCCGGCGTCGGGGCCAATGGCCGTTTCTGGGATGTCCCGGTTGCGGATTATTCACGCATCGTCGACGTCAATCTGAAGGGCGTGATCTATGGCAGCCACGCCGCGCTTCGCCGCTTTCTGCGCCAAGGTAGCGGAACGCTCGTCAACATGGGCTCGGTGGAAAGCGAGGTGCCGCTCGCCTATCACACGACCTATGCGGCGACCAAGGCCGGGGTGCTCAGCCTGGGCCGGTCGCTGAACGAAGAGATACGCCATGCCGGGCACCGGCGCACGATCAAGGTGGCAACGGTGATGCCATGGGCGGTGGATACGCCCTTCTTCCACCACACCGCGAATTACAGCGGTCGCGCCGATCGCATGGTGCTGATGGACGGGCCGGAAAAGGTCGTGCAGGCACTCGTCTGGGTCTCGCTTCACCCCCGCGAGGAACTGCCGGTGGGATGGAAGGCGCAAATGGCATCTACCGCCCATCATCTGTTGCCCGACCTGACCGAGACGATCGCGGCCAATGTGCACCGCGCGCAACTCGAAAAGGGCACGCCGACCCAGGCTACGACGGGATCGGTTCACCAGCCCATGGCGAAGGGCAGGGGGACGGATGGCGGTGTCAGAGCACGGATGAAGGCCGAAGATGCCGCCGCGACGGGTGGTACCAGGTAGACGGTCACATCACCCGAAGCATGCACCGGATTTCGCGAGTGGTATCAGAAGGATAATCGCTCCATCTCGAACGGAATAGTGCTGGAACCGCTTGCCGGTAAGGTGAAGCCGGAGATCGACCGGATCCTGCCATCTCGCTCATACGGAAACATCAAACAGCATAATGACTTAGCGATATTTCGTTTGGTGGATAGGTCGTCGAGGTTCAGGGATGATAGGATATCTTTTGGTATCACCTTCTTCGTCGCCTTTTACATCATTGGATCCGTATCCCTGTTCTCCGGCATAATTTTGGTGTGGGAGTTGATAACGGAGCCGGAGCACGCCTATACCTGTTAGCGGTAGCATTCGCAGATAATGCGCCAGGGTAAAACCAGTGACTTTGACCCTCAGGGGGAGGATGTGGAATGAAGGGGATTAACGGGTACGCTCGCGCGTGCGCAGACACGAGCGCGAGCCTACGTGCGGGCGTGTCGCTGGCGGCGCTTCTTGTCGCTTTCGCGCCGGCGGCGGCGTTTGCACAGGCCGAGTTGCAGACAGCATCTCCGGACACGACACAGGCCGCTGTTCAGGGGCAGGAGCAGGGTGATCCTGCTGCAGATCAGACGGGTAGTGACATCGTCGTGACGGGACGCCGCGCGGCGCTGGAAGCAGCGGACGAACGCAAGCGGCGTAGCGAGACGATCATCGATTCGGTGGTCGCCGACGATGCCGGGAAATTACCGGACAACTCGATCACGGAAGTGCTGCAACGCGTTTCCGGCGTTTCGATTGTCCGGTTTGCCGCGTTGGGTGATCCAGATCACTTCTCAGTACAGGGCTCCGGCGTTCAGGTCCGTGGTCTGACCGGTGTCACATCGCGTTTGAATGGCCGCGAGATCTTTAGCGCTAACAACGGTCGCGCTATATTGTGGAGCGACGTGACTCCCGAACTGATGGCGGCAGTCGATGTCTACAAGGCATCCACGGCCGACCTGATCGAGGGAGGCACCGGTGGACAGATCGATCTGCGCACCAAGATGCCGTTCGACTTTGACGGCAAGTTTCACGTTGCCGGCACCGCCGAGCTGGGCATGGGCGATCTGGCGCAGAAGGCCGATCCTACGGCATCATTGCTGGTTACGGATTCGTTCGATACCGGCATCGGCCGCATCGGCGTGCTTGCGGACGTTGCCTATGCGCAATTCAGCTCGCTGTCGCAGTTCATTCGTACCGAGCCCTACTTCAAGACGCGAATCGGCGATCGCGATTATTATATTCCAGGCGGCTTCACCTACGGCGACGAGGCTTTCCGCTATCGCCGCTACGGCATCTATGGCGCGTTGCAATGGGCGCCTTCGGACGCGCTGACCTTCACCGGCACGTTCTTCCAGTCACGCTACAAAAGCCAGTCGAGTGATTATGGCGCGCAGGTCAGCTCGCAGACCCTTGCGGTCGATCCGGCGAGCAGCACGTTCGACTCGGTCGGTGGCTTGCTGAAGACCAATGCGCTGTTCAATCGCGATCAGACGACTTTTCTGCCGAGCCCGAACCCCGTCAACAGCAGCGGCAACAAGGGTTTCGTCGACAGCACTACCCGAACCCGTGACTATTCGCTGTCTTTCGTCTGGGCACCGGAGGACAGTCACCTCTCGCTGCGCGGCGCGTTGCAGCGGGTTGATTCCCGACAGATATACGACCGGCTCGACGTGTTTCGCGAGGTCGCCTTCGGTCAGAGCTTTGGCATGGACCTGACCGGGGATCTGCCGAAGATCACCGTATCGCCGGGGACTCAGGCATCCTTTGCCGACCCGGCCAACTATTTCTGGTCGGCATCGATGCCGCATAATGAGGACAACAAGGGTCGGCTCGACTCCGCCAACCTCGATGCGGAGTATAGCTTCGATGACAGCTTCCTGCGCGCGATCAAGGTGGGCGGCCGTTATGCAGAGCGCACCGAGCGCGACTTTTCGAACGGGTACAACTGGTCGGCGCTTGGGCGCAGCTGGAACGGCGATCCGCAGCTCACCTATGCCAATGCCGCGCAGGGCGACATCGAATACCACGCGTTCAAGGACTTTTTCCGCGGCAACATCCCGCTGCCCGGCAATCTGATGTTCGCGTCGCGCGACCTCGTATCGCGCCTTGACCGGGCAGAACTGACCCGCTCGCCGCCTGCGGGTTTCTGCGGTGCGCCTGGGTCTGCGCTGTTCAGCAACTGCACCGCATCCGGACCGCTGCCGCAGACGGGGTATGGCGGCGCCGCCGGCATCCGTCAGATCGGTTTCGTCCTGCCCGATGATCGCGTGGACAATCGCACGGAAACGCTGGCCGGCTATGTGCTGGCCCGTTTCGGCACCACCTCGGGGCCCGGCATTTCGGGCAATGTCGGCGTGCGCGTGGTCAACATCAAGAACGAGGGCAGCGGCTTCATTCGTCAGAACACCGCCTCCTTCGTCCGCAACGGGCAAATCCAGGGCATCGCGAATGCAGCCGTGCCGCGTGGCGGGGAGGCGGAATTCACTCGCGTGCTGCCATCCGTGAACCTGGAATATGCGCCGATGGAAAAGGCCAAGGTTCGCTTCGGCTACAACATCACGATGGATCTGCCCACGTTCAACGCGCTGCGTTCATCAGGGTCGGTCGGCGTGGCGACGACATCCAATCCGGCGAATGTTCCGGGCTCGGGCACAAACCTGCCGGGTGTCTTCACAAACTTCACGGCAGAAACCGGCAACCCGCTGCTGAAGCCGACGATGTCGAACAATTTCGATCTGTCGTTCGAATATTATGCCAGTGCCGGCACGTCGTTTCATCTGGCACCGTTCTACAAGCGATTGACGGATGTCACCGTCTTCTCGCTGACCCAGCGGCAGATCACCGTGGCGCTCAGCAACGGCGTGGACAATAATGTCGTCACCGGCACCGAAACGGTGACCGCAGCCGCCACCGACTATAGCAATTCGGACGAGGCAGCGACGATCAAGGGTGTCGAGGTCGGTGGCCGCTTCTTCCTCGACATGCTGCCGGGTGCCCTGGCCGGCTTCGGGTTCGAGGGGAACTACACGTTCATCGACAGCAAGAATCCGGGGGACGTGTACCGCGACATCAACGGCGTCGTGAAGCGAGACGCGCCGCTGGTCGGCCTGTCCAAGCACAACTTCAATGCCACGCTGCTCTACGAGCGTAACCCGATCTCGGCACGGGTCAGCTATTCGTGGCGTTCGCGCTATCTGCAATCCACGAACAGCAACGGCACGAACCCGACCTATGGCTTCTACGGCATACCGGGCACTGCAGCGACCAATTCGATCCAGATCGCGTTGCCGGTGTATGGCGCCGCGTATGGCACGCTGGACGCCGGCGTACGCTTCAAGGTGACGGAGCATTTCTCCTTCGGTGTTCAGGGTACGAACCTGCTCAATGCCACACAGCGTACGCTGATGGGCGGTTATCCGGACGGCAAGATCTACGGCCGCAGCTGGTTCCAGAGCGACCGGCGGATCAACACCGGCATCTATCTCTCATTCTGACGATGCGGCATCACCCGCCGGCGCCGTGCGCCGGCGGGTGATTGCGGGATGAGAGGTGTATGACCAAGCGGATACTGATCGCGGGGGGCGGCACGGCAGGGTGGCTGACGGCGTGTTATCTGGCCAGGCGACTGGGTGCGGACCTGCCCGGCGGCGCGTCGATCCAGTTGGTCGAGTCGCAGGAGATCGGCATACTGGGCGTGGGGGAGGGGACCTTTCCCACGATCCGGCGCACGCTGGCGACGATCGGCATCGACGAAGCCGATCTGATCCGCCGTTGCGATGCGACCTTCAAACAGGGCGCGTTGTTCCGCCACTGGCGCGCAGCGCCGGGGGCGCCCGGCCCGGATCATTATGCTCATCCCTTTCAGCTTCCCAATGCCGAACATGGCCTGGAACTGCTGCCTTACTGGCTGCTCGGGTTGGCCGGCGACATGGGCTGGGACGCTGCGGCCAATCCGCAGAAGCTGGCCGCCGACGCCTCGCGCGCGCCAAAGCTGCCCAGCCATCCAAAATATGTCGGACCGCTCAACTATGCGTTTCATTTCGACGCGGTCGCGCTGGCGGGGCTGTTGCGTGAACACGGCGTGCGGAGCGGCGTTGCGCATTTTTCGGACACGATTAGCGAGGTTCTCCTCGATACCGATGGTGCGATTGCGGGGGTGCAGACCGAACGGCACGGCGTGCTGACTGCCGATCTTTATATCGACTGCACCGGCTTTCGCGCCCAACTGATCGGGCGCGCACTTGGCGTGCCGCTCCGGTCCTGTCGCGATACGCTGTTCTGCGACCGGGCGCTTGCAACACAAATTCCCTATGCTCGACCCGATGAACCCATCGCATCCTATACGATATCTACTGCGCAGTCGGCGGGATGGATTTGGGATATTGGCCTGTCACGGCGACGCGGGGTGGGTCATGTCTATTCGTCAGCACATATGGATGACGATGCGGCGGAGAGGGTGCTCCGCGACTATCTCGGCGCGGCGGGGCCGGATGGCGACATTCGGCGTTTGCGGTTCGAGGCGGGCTATCGCGAGACGAACTGGGTGCGCAATTGCGTTGCAATCGGACTGTCGAGCGGCTTTTTCGAGCCGCTGGAAGCGACCGGGATCGCGCTGGTGGAGGTCGCGGCGGGCCTTGTCGCCAACCTCTTCCCCTGGGGTGGCGATCAGGCAACAGCCGCGCGACAGTTCAACGCCAACATGCTGCACCGCTTCGAGCGCGTGCGGGACTTTATCAAGCTGCATTATTGCCTGTCCCAGCGGCGCGACTCTACCTTCTGGCAGGACAATGTCGCCGCTGCATCGATACCCGACAGTCTCGCCGAACTGCTCGATCGCTGGCGTTTCCGGCCACCGACCGAGTTCGACATCGATCCGCGCATCGACATCTTCCCGCAGGCCAGTTGGCAATATGTGCTGTATGGCATGGGCTGGAAAACCGACTTGTCGGCACAGGCCGGCATGTTCCGCTTTCATGACGATGCCCGCCGCGCCTTCGCGGAGGTACAGCGTCAGGCTCGGTTCGCGATCCAGGGACTACCCTCCAATCGCGATCTGGTCGAACATGCCCTGGCCCATCGCTTCGCAGGTGATGTGGCTCGGGCACCATCAGCCTGAACGACGCGCAAGAAGACGGGGCACCCGGTGACACCACCTCCCAACCGGCGCTGACACTGGTTTGCCCTCTGCGACATCTCGATCGCGACCTGTCGAACAAACGCTGCCCACCGGGCGCGGGAGCGCTCATCGTCGGCACGAGCCGCATCGCGGCGATGGTCAAGCGCCATATGGCCGGTTAGGATTGCGGCGGAGAAAAGAAGTTCATGCTACCGTCGCAATATCCCTGCGGGCGTGCCCGCGCCTTCATCCGCACCGTTCTGCCATCCGCGTGCTTTGCCCTGACCTGCCTGGTCGCTAGTCCGGCAAGCGCGATCGACTATGCCGCCCGCGATGTTGGGGACTGGACGGTTGCGGCCAGCAAGGATGGTCAGGGCTGTTTCCTGACCCGTACCTATGACCGCGCCGGCGACACGACCCTGTTGCTCGGCCTGGACGCGGACGGCGCCAACCACCTGTCGGTGCTGAACGCGAACTGGTCGATCAAGCCGAAGGACCGGCTGAAGCTGGATTTCCGGCTGTCGAACGGCGGCTATGCAAAGCATGCCGCCATCGGACTGCGATCGGATGGCAAGCAAGGTTTCGTCACCAGCTTCGAGGCCAAGTTCCCGGCCTATTTCGCCAGGTCGAACGAATTGCATATCGCGCGCGGTGACGTGCCGGTTGAGCGATTGAACCTTGCCGGCAGCGGCGCGGCGGTCGCCGAGTTGCGCCGCTGCGTCGCGGCGCAGCGCCTGGAGGCGAAAGCGGTCAAGGCCCGCAAGCCGCGCGGCGATGATATTCCGGAGGACCCGTTTGCCCCTTCTGCGCAAGGCCGGTCAAAGAACTAGCTGCATCATCGCCCACGCAATATGCGACGGATCGCCCCGCGGCTGCGCCTTGTCGTTGCGCATATTCCACTCGGCACGCGCCGTGCACGGTCGAACAGAAACCGGATTGTGGAACCCTTCCGGCTCAGCTTGATTGTTGCAGTTAGTTAACGAGTGGAAGATGTATGTCTGCTTTTGCGTCAAAATCCCTGTTGGCCGTGGTGACATTGGCCGGTGCCGTCGGACTCAGCGGCTGCGCCACGAAATCCTATGTCCGCGAACAGATCGCGCCGGTCAGCCAGCGCGTCGATACGCTGGAAGCGCGACTGCAGGAAACCGATGGCACGGCCAAGGCAGCGCTTGCGGAAGCGCAGGCCGCATCGGGCCAGGCACAGAACAACGCGCAGCGGCTTGACCAGCTCAATGGTCGCGTCGACGGCGTCGATCAGCGTCTGACGGCGCAGGAGCAGCGCCCGGCCAGGCGTCCGCGCCATTGATCGTGCCGATCGGCACGTCATAAAGATTGTTACTGTTACGGATCGGCCGACCCTTGCGGGACGGCCGATCTTTTTTCCGGATATGTCCAACCGATGATCCATGTTCTGCGGGCGCTGACCGGGCTCGCGCTGATCCTTCCGGTCGTGGCGGAGGCGCGCACCACGCGGGTGAAGGCACCCCAACCGGTTTCCGCGGTCAGCGGTGATGCGGAAACGCCCATCACTCCGTCGGCGGCCGCCGACCGCGTCGCGCAGTGGGTCGCCACCACGAAGGACAACCGGGCACTGCCCTGGGCCGTGGTGGACAAGGAAAACGCCGCGCTGTTCCTGTTCGATGGCAAGGGCAAACCGCTCGGTGCGGTCCCGGTGCTGATCGGGATTGCCACTGGGGACACGGCCAGCCCCGGCGTCGGCAACAAGAAGCTCGCCGATCTGGGACCAGCGGAGAAGACGACACCCGCCGGGCGCTTCCTTGCCAAGTTCGGAATGCCAGTGGCCGGCGAGCGGGTGCTCTGGGTGGATTATGCGACCTCTGTCGCGATCCATCCGATCCCCAAAGACGCGGCGGCGCGGGAAAAGCGGCGGGAGCGCATGTTGTCGCCGACGCCGGAGGACAACCGGATCACCTTCGGATGCATCAACGTGCCCAAGGCCTTTTATGGCCGCGTGCTGCGTCCGTTGTTCCGCGGCAAGGGCGGCTATGTCTATGTGCTGCCCGACAGCACACCGATCGAAGCGGTGTTTCCGCGCCTGCGGGTGCAAGCGGTCATGAACGGCGGCTAATTCGGGGTGGCACCCGAGTAATCCATGCTGCCGTTGAACTTTAATAGCTGTCGAGGGCCGACAGAGCCGGGTATTCGGAGACACCCTGCCGCGTGTAATTCTGCCTCGTTACAAGTTCCCGATATGCTCCTCGAAAGCCAGGCGATCCCCGAGGTGGGATGACGCCCCCCCCGTTCGTCTCGAGTAGTTGTCGAGTAGCGGCAAAGCCGCGTATCGAGACGACGTATCGAGAGACACGTCGCCGACTGCGGCGCGGGCTCGATCGGCCCGAAGGCCTGATGCACTCGCCGATCTCATCCAACTCACGACACCGGCACGGGCGATATGCCGGCATCCACTCGGAAGCTATCCCGCTGCCCCGTACCCCCCGCCACCGGGCGTCTCGATCACGATCCGGTCTCCTGGCGACAGTTCGATCTGGTCGGTTCCCTTCAGGATCTGCACGCTGCCATCGGCACGTTCGACACGCTGCGCACCCGCCATGCCGTCACCGCCGCCGGCAAGGCCGAACGGGGCGACCGTGCGACGTGAAGCGACCAGGGTGACGGTCAGCGGCTCCAGCGCGGTGATCGCCCGAACGGCGCCATCCCCGCCGACATGGTTTCCTGCGCCGCCCGAGCCGCGCCGGATGGCGAAGCGATCGAGGCGGACGGGATAGCGCATCTCCAATATCTCGGGATCGGTGATGCGCGTATTGGTCATGTGCGTGTGGACCGCCGAGGCGCCGTCGAAACCCGGCCCTGCGCCGGCGCCGCCACAGATCGTCTCATAATATTGATGGGCGTCGTTGCCGAACAGGAAGTTGTTCATCGTCCCTTGTGCCGACGCGCAGGCATCGAGCGCGCCAAGCAGCGCATTGCACACCGCTTGGCTGACCTCGGTATTCCCTGCAACCACCGCACTGCCCGGTGGTGGCGACAGGAACGATCCATCGGGGATGATGATCGTGAGGGGCGCCAGACAGCCTTCGTTCAGCGGCAGGTCCTCGCCCACCAGGCAGCGGAATGCGTAGAGTACGACCGCACGGGTGACGGCGGGCGGCGCGTTGAAATTGCCTTGGCTCGCGGGTCCGGTGCCGGTGAAGTCGATCGTCGCGGCGCGGCGCTGATGGTCGATCTTCAACCGGACCTTCAGCGGCGTACCATCGTCCATCTCATAATCGAACGTGCCGTCCGACAGGCGGGACAGGACCCGGCGGATGCTTTCCTCCGCATTCGCCATGACATGGCCCATATAGGCACGGACCACCGGCCAGCCGCGGGCGGCGACCAGCGCGTTCAGTTCCGCAATGCCCGTCGCGTTGGCGGCGAGTTGCGCCTTGATGTCGGCGACGTTGGTATCCGGGCTGCGTGCCGGATAGCGGGCGTCGGCCAGCAGCCGGCGAAAGGCGTCCTCGCGCAGAACGCCGCCATCGACCAGCAGGAAGTCACTGATCACCACGCCTTCCTCGTCCAGCGTCCGGGAATTGGGCGGGGTCGATCCCGGCGTCAGCCCGCCGATATCGGCATGATGGCCACGATTGGCGACGAAGAAGCGGAGTTCGGTGCCGTCGGCGTCGAATACCGGGGCGATCACCGTCACGTCGGGCAGGTGGGTGCCGCCGTTGAACGGATCGTTCAGCGCGACCACGTCACCGGGCTTCAACGTCGCACCGCGGCTGGTGATCACCGCCCGGACGCTTTCGCCCATCGCGCCGAGATGGACGGGCACATGCGGCGCATTGGCGATCAGCCTGCCGTGCGCGTCGAACAGCGCGCACGAGAAATCCAGCCGCTCCTTCATGTTCACGCTGCTTGCGGTGTTGCGCAATATGACGCCCATCCGCTCGGCGATGCCCATGAACTGCGTGGCGAACAGTTCCAGTTGCACCGGATCGGCGACCGTCGGATCGGGCTCGGCCCGCGCAGGTGCGCCGGTATGGGCCAGCAAAAGCTCGCCGCCTGCGCCCACCTCCAGTGTCCAGCCCGGCTCGACCATGGTCGTCGCGATGGCTTCGCGGATCAATGCCGGGCCGACGATCGTGTCGCCAGGGCGCAGGGCTTCGCGGGCATGGACGGGCGTCGCATGCTCCGCGCCGCCGGTCCACACGGCCACCGTCGCGATCGGCGCCGGCAAGCCGCCCTCGCGCGGCGGGAGCGGTGGCGGGGTGACCGGATTGCCCGGCAGGATCGCCTCCACCACCAGGCTTTCGATCACGATGGCGCGATCGGGGCTGTTGAAGCCGAAACGGGCGCGGTGCGCCTCCTCGAAACTGCCGCGCATCGCGGCCGTCTCGTCCAGGGGTACGCCCAGCGCGGTGTCGGTTCCCGCATAGCGCAGGTTGACCGTGACGACGCGCCGCGCCTCCCCGCGAAGCTCCGCCGCCGCCGCGTCCCCCAATGTGGTGGCCAGCACGTCCAGCGCCTCGCCCAGCGGACGCTCCACCGATCGCTGCCGGATCGCAACCCGGTCCGCCAGCCCCATACCATAGGCCGACAGCACGCCCGCCAACGGATGGATCAACACCCGCCGCATCCCCAGCACCTCGGCCACGCGACACGCATGCTGTCCGCCCGCGCCGCCGAAGCATTGCAGCGCGAAGTCGGTCACATCCTCCCCGCGTTCCAGCGCGACGCGCTTGATCGCGGCGGCCATGTGCGCGACGGCGACCTCCAGAAAGCCCTCTGCGACTGCCCGCGGATCGTCCCCGCCGCCCATTTCTGCAAAGCCATGCCGTGTCGCCTCGACGTCGAGCGGCTGGTCGCCGTCCCGGCCGAAGACCGCCGGGAAGTGCGCGGGCTGGATCTTTCCAACCAGGACGTTGGCGTCGGTCACGGTCAACGGCCCACCACGCCGGTAACAGGCGGGGCCGGGATTGGCGCCTGCGCTGTCCGGACCGACGCGGAAGCGTGTGCCATCGAAATGCAGGATCGATCCCCCGCCGGCTGCAACCGTCTCGATTGCCATCATCGGCACGCGCATCTCGACCCCGGCGACTTCGGCGTCCAGCACGCGCTCGAACTTGCCCGCATACAGTGCGACATCGGTGGAGGTGCCCCCCATGTCGAAGCCGATGACCCGGTCGAAGCCGGCCGCCTCCGCGGTCCTTGCCGCCGCCACGACCCCGCCTGCCGGACCGGACAGTATCGCGTCCTTCCCCTCGAACACCCGCGCATCCGCCAACCCGCCACTGGACTGCATGAAATGCAACCCCACTCCACCCAGTGCGTCGGCGACCCGGTCGACATAGCGGCGCAGGACGGGGGACAGGTAGGCGTCGACGGTGGTGGTTCGGCCGCGGGCGACGAGGCCGATGAGGGGGCTGACGGCGTGGCTGGCGGAGACCTGTGCGAAGCCCGCGGCACGGGCCAGTGCCGCGACCCTTGCCTCAACCCTCGGATGCGCCCACGCATGAGCCAGGGCGATCGCCGCCGATTCATAACCCTCGACGCGCTTGGCGGCGAGCAACGTCGCCACCTCCGCTTCGTCGAGCGAGGAGACGCTTTCCCCATCACGGTCGATGCGTCCGCCGATCTCGATCACGCCGTCGTACAGCGGTGCAGCGAGATGGATCGCGAGATCGAACAGGCGCGGCCTCGTCTGGTTGCCGATCGCCAGCAGGTCCGCAAAACCGCGGTCCACGACCAGCAACGTGCGTGCACCCTTGCGCTCCAGCAGTGCGTTGGTGGCGACCGTCGTACCCATCTTCACTTCTGCGATACGGGCGGGCGGCAAAGGCACGTCGTCGGCTAATTTCAGCACCTGCCAAATGCCCGCGATGGCCGCATCGGCGTAGAGTTCAGGGTTTTCACTCAGCAACTTGGCCGTGGTCAGCGAACCGTTCGGTGCCCGTGCGACGATGTCGGTGAACGTGCCACCGCGATCGATCCAGAATGCCCAGCCTGTCATGATCGTTGCTGCCTCATGGGCCAACGTATACGAAAGGGTGAGAGGGGCGTGAAGGGGGCTGGGATTTGCTGGTACTGTCGGGGATCGCCATCATCGTCATCGGCTTCCTTATTGGGGTCAATCCGCTGCTGGTGGTGACGGTGGCGGCGTTGGCGAGTGCGGCGGCGGCGGGGCATGGGCCGGTGGAGGTCGTGGCGCTGATCGGCAAGGCGTTCGTGGAGGGGCGGTTCCTGGCGGTGGTGTGGCTGGCCCTGCCGATGGTCGGGCTGCTGGAGCGGGCGGGGTTGCGGGAGCGGGCGCGGGGGATCGTCCAGGGGTTGAGGCGGGCGACGACCGGGCGGGTGTTGCTGGGCTATCTGGTGCTGCGCCAGATCACCGCCGCGCTGGGGCTGACCTCGCTTGGCGGGCATGTGCCTATGGTGCGGCCGATCGTCGCGCCGATGGCGGAAGGTGCCGAGGCGCGTGACGAGCATGACCCGCTGGACCGTGAGACGCGGGACCATATTCGCGCGCATGCCGCCGCCGTGGACAATATCGGTCTGTTCTTCGGCGAGGACGTGTTCATCGCGATCGGATCGATCCTGCTGATCCGCGCGATCCTGGAGCAGGAAGGCATCGTCGTCGCACCGCTGAGCGTCGCCGTCTGGGCGATCCCGACGGCCATCGCGGCCTTCGTGATCCACGGCACGCGATTGATGCTGCTGGATCGTCGCCTGAAGGCGCGGCGGGCGTGATCGGACTGGATGCAGTGGGGATTGCCGCGGCGACGTTGCCGGGGGCGGTGGCGGTTCATCATGCGTTCGACCGGGCGGAGGCGACGCGGTGGCGCAATGCTGGATTCTGGGCGATCTTCGCGACGTTGCTGGGGGCGGGGCCGTGGTTGCCGGACCTGTTGAACGGCTGTCTGGTACTGGTGATGGTCGGACTGGCGACCTGGGGATTGCGACCCGCGCCGGTTGCAAGCAGCGATGACGCGGCACGAGCGGCCAGCGCGGGGCGGCTCGGCAACCGGCTGTTCGTGCCGGCACTGGCGTTGCCCGTCCTGACGCTGGCCGGCACCTTGCTGATCCCCGACGGCCGGATTGCGGGCATGTCCCTGATCGATCCCAAGCAGGTGACGCTGGTCGCGATGGTGACCGGGGCGTTCGTCGCGCTGTTGCTGGCGATGCGCCTGACCCGACCGCCGCGATCCGCGCCGGTGGGAGAGGCACGGCGGCTGGTGGATGCGATCGGCTGGGCGATGGTACTGCCGCAGATGCTGGCCGCCCTTGGCGGCGTGTTCGCGATGGCGGGCGTCGGCAAGGTGGTGGCCGACGGCGTGGTGAACGTCGTCGCACTCGACACGCCGCTGGCGGCGACCATCGCCTATTGCGTCGGCATGGCGCTGTTCACGATCGTGATGGGCAACGCCTTTGCCGCGTTCCCGATCATGACCGCGGGCATCGGCCTGCCGATCGTCATCCGGCAATTCGGCGGCGACCCGGCCGTGGTCGCGGCGCTGGGCATGCTGTCCGGCTTTTGCGGAACGCTGATGACGCCGATGGCGGCCAACTTTAACATCGTGCCCGCCGTCGTGCTGGAGTTGCGCGACCGGTTCGGCGTGATCCGCGTGCAATGGCCGACCGCCATCCTGTTGCTGGCGTTCAACATCGCGGTGCTGGCCCTGTGCGCTTTCCCGAAAGGATGACGATGCACCCCGATCTAGCCGCCCGTTTCGCGCGTATCGCGCTGGGCCATGTCACGCGGGATTATCCGCACAAGGCCGATCACGTCATGACCGGTGATGCGGACGCCTATATCCCGCGGGTCGTGCATCCGATCTTCTTCGGCAGCTTCGACTGGCACAGTTGCGTCCACGGCTATTGGCTACTCGCGCGTGTCCGCCGCCTGTTTCCGGATGGAGCGGAGGCCGGGGCGATCGACGCGTTGTTCGCGGATGCGTTCACGCTGGACAAGGTGGAGGCGGAGCGCGCCTATCTCGACCGCCCTGCATCGCGCGGGTTCGAGCGCCCCTATGGCTGGGCCTGGCTGTTGATGCTGGCGGGCGAGTTGCGGGTCGCGGGCAGCGTGCATGCCGATACCTTGCAGCCGCTCGCGGATGCCTTCGTCGCGCGATTTCGTGCGCATCTGCCGATGCTGACCTATCCGGTGCGTGTCGGTACGCACGCCAACACCGCCTTCGCACTGGTGCTGGCCGATCGGTATGCGCGGGTTGCCAACGACCGCGCGCTGCGAGGCCAGTTGACCAGCCGTGCGCGGGACTGGTTCGGCGCGGACCGCGCGGCGCAGGCGTGGGAGCCGAGCGGCGAAGACTTTCTGTCGCCCGTACTGATCGAGGCGCTGGCCATGCAGCGCCTGTTGCCGCCGGGTGAATTTGCGGCCTGGTTCAGCGCCTTCCTGCCCGATCTTGCGCGTGGTGAGCCGGCGGCGCTGTTGACGCCGGCAAGGGTCAGCGATCGCAGCGATGGCAAGATCGCGCATCTCGACGGACTGAACCTCAGCCGCGCCTGGGCGATGCGCGCACTCGCAAAGGCGACAGGCAGCGACGTGCTGGAGGATGCGGCCGAGCGCCACCTGGCCGCCGCGATCGGCGAGGTCGCAGGCGATTATATGGGCGAACACTGGCTGGCGAGTTTTGCGTTGCTGGCGCTGACGGGGGTGGATTGATCATGCGGGGATATGCGTTTCTGGCGACGGCAGTGCTGGGCCTTTCCTGTGCCGCGGTGCAGGCACAGACGGCGCCCGCCACTGCGCCGCTGACCGTGGAGCGGATCTTTGGCGGGCAGGGGGTTCCGTTCGAGCATGTCGATGGCGGTGAATGGACGCCCGACGGGACCGGCTTCATCGCGATCGAGGGGGCAAAGGACGCCGCGGGGGGCACCGATCTGGTCCGCTACGATGCGCGGACCAATGCCCGCGCGGTGATCGTGCCGGCGAGTGCGCTGGTCGACACGGCGACCGGAAAGCCGATCGCAATCGAAAGCTATGCCTTCTCGCCCGACCGGCGCAAGCTGCTGATCCTGACGAATGGACAGCCCTTTCGCCGGACCCGCGCGAAGGGCGATTACTGGTTGTTCGACATGGACAGTCGTTCGCTACGCCGGATCGGCGGCGATGCGCCCGCCGCCAGCCTGATGTATGCGGAGTTTTCGCCCGACGGATCGCACATCGCTTATGTACGCGACAACAACCTGTACGTCGAAGGGGTGAGCGGCGGCGAGCCGCGCCGGTTGACCCGGGATGGCGACGCGCTGATCGTCAACGGGCTCGGCGATTGGGTGTATGAGGAGGAATTCTACCTGCGCAAGGCGTGGCGGTGGAGCCCGGATTCGCGGCGTATCGCCTTTTGGCGGTTCGACACCTCCAGCGTCGGCACATTTTCGATGATCACCAACACGGTGGGGCAATATTCGCGGGTGATCCCGCTGCAATATCCCAAGGTCGGTACCGCCAATTCCGCGGTGAAGGTCGGCACCGTCGACGTCACCAGCGGGGCCACCACCTGGGTCAAGCTGGAAGGTGATCCGCGGCAATATTACGTACCGCAGATGAGCTGGGCGCCGGACTCCCGCGCCGTCTTCCTGCAACAGGCGAATCGCTTGCAGAACGACTTTGCGGTCATGCTCGCCGATGCCGACACCGGTACGACAACGCGGCTGTTCAACGAACGCGATGCCGCCTGGGTGGAGGCCAATCCCGATCCGACCTGGACGGATAGCGGCCGCGGTTTCACCTGGATGAGCGAGCGTGACGGCTGGCGACATCTGTATGTCGCGTCGCGCGACGGCAAGACGATGCGCCTGCGCACGCCGGGACAGTTCGACGTGATCGACGTGCTGCTGGTCGATGCGAAGAACAATCGGGTGTGGTTCACCGCCGCACCAGGCGATCCCACCCGCCGCTATCTATACCGCGCAACGCTGTCCGGACGCGTGCGGGTGGAGCGGGTGACGCCGGCCGGACAGCCCGGCACGCATGATTACGACATCGCGCCGGGCGGCCGCTATGCCCGGCATGTCTTTTCCACCTTCGATACCGCACCGGTGACCGAGATGATCGACCTGGCGACGCATCGCCCGGTTCGCGTACTCGCCCGCAATGCCGCCGCCAATGCGGTGGTGCAGGGGCAGGGGCTGGGCAAGACCGAGTTCCTGCGGCTGGACATTGGCGGCGGCACCATGCTGGATGCATGGCTGATCAAGCCCAGGAACTTCGACCCGGCCAAGCGTTATCCGATCCTGTTCCAGGTTTACGGCGAACCATGGGGACAGACGGTCGCCGACAAGTTCGGTGGCAACACCGCGCTGTGGCACCGGATGCTCGCCGAGCGCGGCTATCTGGTCGCAAGCATCGATCCGCGCGGCACCGCATCGCCCCGGGGCCGGGCATGGCGCAAGAGCATCTATCGGCAGGTCGGCATCCTCGCCTCCGCCGATCTGGCGGCGGGCGTCACCCGGATGCTGGCCGATCGGTCCTATATCGACCCGGCGCGTGTCGGCATCTGGGGATGGAGCGGCGGCGGATCGATGACGCTGAACGCGTTGTTCCGCTATCCGGACCTTTACAAGACCGGGATCGCGGTGGCAGCGGTCGCCGACCAGATGCTGTACGACACCATCTATCAGGAACGCTATATGGGTCTGCCGACGGGGAACGCCGACGGCTATCGTGACGGGTCGCCGATCAATTTTGCGGACAAGTTGAAGGGCAATCTGCTCATCATCCACGGCACCGGCGACGACAATGTCCATTACCAGAATCTGGAGCAACTGGCGGACCGGCTGATCGCGGCCAACAAGCCGTTCCAGATGATGGCCTATCCGGATCGCTCGCACGGCATTTACGAGAAGCCGGGGACGAGCGTGCACCTGTATTCGCTGATGACCCGCTATCTGGAGGAAAGGTTGCCGCCGGGGGGACGCTGATCGGCCAGCTGGGCGGTCAACGCCTTCAGCCGGGCAAGCGTGATTTCGCTGACATGATGCTCGATCCCCTCGGAATCGAGCGCGGCGGTGGCGGGGTCGACGCCGATGGCGAGCAGGAAGTCCTGCACGATCCGGTGCCGCTCGCGCGCGACGCGGGCAAGCTCCTCGCCGGCGGGCGTCAGGAACAGCGACCGATAGGGCCGGTTC
This sequence comes from Sphingomonas sp. GM_Shp_2, assembly GCF_026540875.1. Lineage (NCBI taxonomy): Bacteria > Pseudomonadati > Pseudomonadota > Alphaproteobacteria > Sphingomonadales > Sphingomonadaceae > Sphingomonas > Sphingomonas sp. GM_Shp_2. The sequence goes on along the minus strand of NZ_JALNUQ010000010.1, from coordinate 23,092 downwards.
TGGACCAGCCCTTCGCGGCTCAATCGCTGCACGACTTTTGATGCGGTGGCCAGGGTGACGCCGGTATGCTCGGCCAGATCGGTCAGGCGCGCCTCGCCGAACCGCGCGATCAGGTCGCCGATCAGCTCGACATAATCCTCCGCCATTTCCGTCTGATGCGCCTCGCGCACCTTGCGAAAGGCGGCGGCGCGAGTGTCTGGGTTCTGGCTTTCGGTCATCGCGGCGTCCGGGTGCATTGCGGCTTGTCGCATGGGAAGCGCCGCACTACAAATATTAGCCATGGCTAAACCAATGTGCCCCGTCATCATCCTGCTTGCCGCGTCGACGTGCCCGGCGGCGGTGCTGGCGCAGGCCGGGGCGCCATCCGGCGATATCGTGGTGACGGGAACGCGCACGCCGCGCACGGTGCGCGAGGCGCCGGTCAGGACCGACATCATCGGTGAGACCATCCTGACCGCCACCGCGCCGCGCAGCCTGGCCGATGCGCTGGACTGGCTGCCGGGCGCACGGTCGGAGAGCAACTGCCAGAATTGCAACACGACCGAGATCCAGTTGCTGGGGCTGCCGGGGGCGTACAACCAGATCCTGCTCGACGGACTGCCCTTGGTCAGCGGCGTCGCCGCGGTCTACGGGGTGGAGCAACTTCCCGCGGTGCTGATCGACCGGATCGAGGTGGTGAAGGGCGGCGGCTCCGCGCTGTACGGGCCGGGCGCGGTGGCGGGTGTGGTCAACGTGCTGCCGGTCAAACCGCTGCGCTCCGGGATACGCGCCACGCTGGATCATAGTCGGCTGGCGGGGGAGAATGGCGTAACGGGCTCGGCGATGGGGACGCTGGCGTTGGGCGGCGGCGGGGCCTTCAGCGTGTATGGGCAGGCCGCGCGGCAGCCGGGGGTGGACCTGAACGGCGACGGCTATACCGAACTGGCGCGGTTGCGGCAGTGGAGCGGGGGCGTGCGGGGCAACGTGGCTGTCGGCGCGGCGACGCGGGTAGCGGTCGATTACCAGTATAGCGACGAGCGGCGGCGGGGCGGCAATCTGCTGAACCGTGCACCGCACCTCGCCAATATCGCGGAGGCGGTGGACAGCCGCGTGCACCGCGCCAGCCTGAGCGTCGAGCAAAGGCTGGCGGAGGCGACGACGCTGACGGGCGTATATGCGCTGTCGCATGTCACGCGCGGCAGCTTCTATGGCGGGCTGGGCGATGTGGCGGTCGATCCCGCCGCACCCGGCTATGATGCGGCGGCGTTTGCCGCGGCCGAGGCGGTCAGTCGTCGTCAATATGGCGCGACGCGCGACACGCTGCACTTCGGCGAACTGCGCCTTGCCGCCACCCGCGGGGCGCATGACGTGCAACTAGGCGTGCAATATCGCGGCGAGCGCGTGGACGATCGCAATCTCGACGCGGGCGGGCGCTTTCTGGGTACGCTGAGCAAGGGAAGTTTTTCGACGCTGGGGGCATTTGCGCAGGACGAATGGTCGCTGTCGGGCGCGGTCCGGTTGCTGCTCGGGGCGCGGATCGATCGCAGTTCGGTGCTGGACGACATGATCGCCTCGCCGCGGATCGGGCTGTGGTGGTCGCCGTCGCCACCATTGGTGGTGCGGGCAAACTGGTCGACCGGATACCGCGCACCGGAGATCTTCAGCGAGGATGTGCATGTCGCGGTGCTCGGCGCGGCGCCGGTGCGGGTGCGTAATGCGGGGGGGTTGGAGGCGGAGCGGGCGGATAGTCTGGCGCTGGGGTTCGACTGGCGGCCGGGGTGGTGGAGCGGGGCGCTGACGCTGGACGGGCAATTCTATCGCACCACCATCCGCAACACCTTCTTTCTGGGCGAAATTCGCGAGGACGCAGGCGGCCTGTTCCAGTTGCGGGACAATGCGGGCGGCAGCACGGTGACGGGGGCCGAGCTGAACGCCAGCGTGCGGGTGGACGCGCGGTTGCGGCTGACGGTGGGCGCGGCGTGGATCGATGCACGGTATGATGATGCGCAACTGGTGTTCGAGGGAGAGGGGCGGCAGCTCTTCACGCAGCGTTACCTGAAGAGCCCCCGCTGGAACGCGATCGGGCAGGCGGTGTGGACACTTTCGCCGCGGCTCGATGGATTTCTGGGCGTGCGCTATGTCGGGCCGATGGATGTGCTGAACAACCGGCTGGGGGTGATCCGGCGCAGTCCCGCCTTTCTGGTCGCCGACCTGAGCGCGACGCGCCACCTGCCGGTCGGTCAGGACCGCGAGATCGACGTGACGCTGGGGTTGCGCAACGTCACCGATGCCCGGCAGCGCGACCTGGAAACGGGTGCGACGCGCGACAGCGACTATGTCTATGGCCCGCGCAGCCCGCGCACCCTGTTCGTGCAGGCCCGTGCGCATTTCTAGGCGGATGATGCTGGCGGGCCTGCTGGCGATACCCGGCGGCGTGACGGCCACGGCGGCGCCGAGGCTGGAGCGGCTGGACCGGGGGCGCCTGATACCCGCCGGGCTGGCACCGGCGACCCGGCGGCTGCTGGTCTATTGCGGGGCGAGCTGGTGCGGGCCGTGCCGGGCGTTCCTCCCCACCTTGAAAGCCGCCCATCGCCGCCTGGCCGAAAGCGGATCGGACGCCGAGATCGTCTATGCCGGCGACGATGCCGAGCCACGCGCGCACCGGGATTACGTCATGCGCGAGCGGATGCCCTGGCTGCTCGTGCGCCACGACGATCCGGCGCGCAGACGCCTGCGGGGGCTGGGCGGTACGGCGTTGCCGGGCCTGTTGCTGCTCGACCGGGACGGTGGCGTGCTGGGATCGAGTTGGCGCGGCGACGGGGTGAGCGTGCCGGCCGCTTTTCTGGATGCCGTGCGCTGAGGTTCAGGGCGCTGGGGTTGAGGGCGCTGAGGTTGCGAAGGTGCGCGACAGGCCGTGGTAGAGCTTTTCGCGGCACACCCACTGGCTGGCGGCATCGGCGATGAAGGCGGTGGCGAACATCGGGAGCATCAGCCCGCGGCTGGCGGTCGTTTCCGACAGGATGATGACCGCGGTGAGGGGCGCGCGCACGACACCGGCGAAATAGGCGACCATGCCGAGGATAACGACCGCGCTGGCCGGCTCGTTCGGGAAAAGGCCGCGCAGGAGATTGCCGACCCCGGCCCCCGTCGCCAGCGAGGGCGCGAAGATGCCACCCGGCAGCCCGGCGATAGCAGTCACCGCGGTGGCAAGAAATTTGGCCGGGCCGAACCACAAGGGCGCATCCACCCCGACGATCATCGCGCGCGCCGGGAAATAGCCGGTGCCCCAGGTAAGCCCGGTCGACACACCAAGGATCGCGACGATTGCCCCGCACAGGCCGGCAAAGCGCACCGGGTAGGCGCGCGACCAGCGGGTTATCCGGTTCCGGCCCAGTGCCATGGCGAGCAGCAGGCGTGAGAACACACCGCCGGCCACGCCGCCGACGATGCCCGCCACCGGCACGACCAGCAGGGCCGACATCAAGGGCATGTGCGCACCGATCGCGCCGAAATAGACATAATCGCCCTGCACCGACTGCGCGACCATGCCGGCGATGACGATCGCGGCGAGCACCAGCAGCGTCACCCGCTGTTCATAAGCGGAGGCCAGTTCCTCGATCGCGAACAGCAATCCGGCGAGCGGCGTGTTGAACGCGGCGGCCACTCCGGCAGCGCCACCCGCGATAAGGACGCCGCCGCGCAAGGGCACCCGCACCAGCCGATGCGTGAGCCCCATGATGGCGGCGGCCAATTGCACGGTCGGCCCCTCGCGCCCGACCGATGCGCCGCTGAACACGGCGCCGATCGTCAACGCCGCCTTGGCAGCGACGGTGCGGATGGAGATCAGCGTCGAGGTGGCGCCGTTCGGGTCCGCCTGTGCGGCGATGACCTGTGGAATGCCGGACCCGCGTGCGAGCGGCGCATAGCGGCGGGTCACCCAGACCAGCGCCATGAAGGCCAATGGCGTCGTCGCCAGCGGCAGCCAGCGCCAGCGATGCGCGTAATCGGAAAAGACTTCGCTCGCCCAGTCGGCGGCGAGCGCAAAAAGCGTGGCGACGATGCCGATCAGGATCGCCCCGGCGAGAATGGCGGCCCGCGTGCGAAACTGCACGGAGCGCGGACCACGGGCGCGCAGCAGGGCCCGGTAGCGTGACGGCGTCCAGCGTGTCACGCGTATCCAGCGGTCGATCGGTCCGGTCATGGCGTCTTCTAAACCGGGATCGACCCGGCGTCATCCCGGCATGGCCGTATGCGCGCAATCGGACGATCCCGGTGCGCAAGGGATATAAGGCCGTCTCGGACGGTTTTGTGGCGATACAACCGGGAGCCGTCATGACCAGAAACACCATCGCCCGCTGCATCCTCGCCACGACGCTGATCGCCGGCACCGCCCATGCCCAGCAGGCGCAGCGCGTGATCGGCCTGAAGGATCAGCCGGAACCCTATGCGACGGAGTCGGTGGTCAATCATCCACGCACGATCGGCTGGCCGGACGGACGCAAGCCGGTTGCCCCGCGTGGGTTCGAGGTGGTGAAATTCGCGGGCGGACTGGATTATCCCCGCCAGGCGCTGCTGCTGCCCAATGGCGACGTTCTGGTGGCCGAGGCCCGCACCAAGCCGAAGCTGGACGCCGATCCCGAAGTGCAACGCGGCCAGGCGCTGTCGAAGACGACCGGCTTCAGCGCCAATCGCATCACCCTGTTGCGTGATGCGAACCGCGACGGTGTGGCGGAGGAACGCTTCGTGTTGCGCGAAGGGCTGAACCAGCCGTTCGGCATGCAATATGCCAATGGGCGGCTCTATGTCGCCAATACGGACGGGGTGATCAGCTTCCCGTATCAGCCGGGACAGACGCGGATCACCGCCGCGCCGCGCACGATCGTGTCGCTGCCGGCGGGCGGGTATAACAATCACTGGACGCGCAACCTGTTGCTCAGCCCGGATGCGCGCACGCTCTACGTCTCGGTCGGATCGGCCTCCAATGTCGGCGAATATGGCATGGATGAGGAGAAGCGCCGCGCCGCCATCCTGGCGATCGACCTGGCGACGGGACGCGAGCGCCTTTATGCTTCGGGCCTGCGCAACCCCGTCGGCATGGCGTGGGCGCCGGCATCCTCGACGCTGTGGACCGCGGTGAACGAGCGGGACGAGATCGGCGACGACATCGCTCCGGATTATCTGGTCGGCGTTCGTGAGGGTGGCTTCTATGGCTGGCCCTACAGCTATTACGGAAAGCAGGACCCGCGCCACGCCAATGAGCGGCGCGATCTGCTGGCGACGACGCTGATGCCCGATGTTGCGGTCGGGCCGCATAGCGCCGCACTCGGCCTCGCCTTTTCAAAGGGGGCGGGGTCGCCGATGGCCTTCGTCGCGCGGCATGGATCGTGGAACCGGTCCAGCTTCAGCGGCTATGACGTGCTGGCCGTGCCGTTTGCCGCGGGACGCCCGACCGGTGAGCCGCAACCGTTCCTGACCGGCTTCGTCGCCGACGCCAAGAAGGGTGACGTTTATGGCCGGCCGGTAAGCATCCAGACGCGCGACGACGGCGCGGTGTTCGTCGTCGACGATGCCGGCGACACGGTATGGCTGGTTCGCCGGACCGCGTGACCCCAGCCTGGAGGGTGACGATCCCGGTAGCGGCGGCGTGTCTGGCCGCCGCACCGGCGGCGGCACAGACGATCCCGTTCGCGGATACCGAGGATGCGACGCTGTCGGAAATCGATGTTCGGGAAGGCACCGCGCATCCCGTCATCTCGTTCGACGTGCGCAATGGCGATTATGCCCGCGGAGCCTATGACGACGACGACGCCGGGTTGGACCGGGTGCCGGTGCATGTGTCGATCGGTGGCGCGCTGGTCCTGCGGCGGGGGCAGGGCGGTTCGGGCGATCTGTTTCTGGTCGGGCAAAGCTCCAACGGCTTCCATGCGCCGCGGGCGGATGAACGGGCGTCGCCGCGCGCATGGTATGAGAGCAATTCGATCGTCAGTCTCGCATGGCGTCCCGCCGCGGGGCTGACGGCTGCGCTCGCCTATGCGATCAAGGCCAGTCCTAACGGCATCGCATCGACCACGCATGAGGCGAGTGCGACCTTTCTCTACACCGGCGACGATGCGGTCGGCTGGCTGAAGCCGCGTTTCGCGGTGACGCGGCGAACGCGCGGGCAGGGCGGCTTCTATACGATCGGCGGGATCGCGCCGTCCTTTGCACTGACGGCGCGGGAGGATGGGCCGACGCTGGCGGTGCCCGTCATGGGCGGCGTCGGCTGGCACGGCTTCTATGCGGCCGACAGTGGCGACCGCGCCTATGCCAGCGGCGGCCTGTCGCTGGCGCAGCCGGTGCGGATCGGCGGGGCCAAGGCGACGGTACAGGCCGAAATACTGGCACTGGTCCGCGACGATCGCCTGCGCCGGCTGGATGCGCCGGCGGGCACCACCGCGACCGTGGTGCCCCATGCTACGTTGTCGCTGGCCCTGGCCTGGTGACGCCTGACCGGCGCCAATAGGCGCACAGGCCGCGCGCCTTGTGGAACAGGCGGAAGCCGTAGAAGCGGCGGATGCCGGCATGCGTCCTTACCGGATCGCGCAGGTCGCGGCGCAGGTCGCCGACGTCGCGCATGATCGCACGCAGCACCCGGCCATCGCGGAACAGATGCTTGGCATAGAGCGCCCCGTCGCCGAAGCTGTAGCCGGTCAGCAATTGCCGTTCCTCACGCGTATCGCGGCGGCCGTGATGATGATCGACCGTCATGCGCGGATCGTAGCGCAGGGGAATGCCGAGCCCGGTCGCGCGGAACAGGAAATCGGTATCCTCCGCCGCGACGAAGGGTGCGCCGGCGCCGAACCGTTCGTCGAACGGTCCGACCAGCGCCAGCACGTCCGCGCCGAACGCCAGATTGGCGCCCATGACGAAACCGCCGGGAAAGCCGCGGGGATCGGCGACCATCGGATGATCCTCCAGCTTCACCGTGACCATCAGGTCGCGTGGATCGCCGAGCAGGATGCGCCCGCCGATCACCGCCGGGCCGGGCGCTTCACCGAAGGCACGGACGAGCGCGGCGAAATAGTCGGCGTGCAGGACGCAATCGTCGTCAGTCATTGCGATGATCCGCCCCCGCACCAAGGCCAGGCCGGCATTGCGCGCGGCGGCGAGGCCGGGGCGATCCTCCCGGACCAGCCGAACGGGGAAGGCCTGTGCCGCGCGCCAGCTGGCCAGCACGTCGGGTGTATCGTCGCTCGATCCGTTGTCGACCAGGATCACCTCGACGGCCGTATCGGGTGCCTGCGCGACCGCATGGGCGACCGAGGCCAGCGTCGTGCCGAGCGAGGTGCTGCGGTTGCGGGTGCAGATCAGCAGTGAGACTTCGATCATGCGAGTTGCGCGGCCGCGCGCTCCGCCTCCGCCATGGTCGTGGCGCGGATCGCCGGCACCCGTTCCGACCCCGCCCATGCCGCCAGATAGGCGGCGATCTTGCCATAGTCGTTGTCGAGCACGACGTGGGGAATGCCGAGCAGGTCAGCCAGAATATGGCCGTGCAGCCGATCGGTCACGATGACGCGCCCACGCGACAGCAGGCGCAGGCCGCGGTCGACGCGCGCCCTGGCCTGCGACGTAAAGGCGCGGGGCAGGTCGGGATCGTCCTCCAGCCAATCGACCATGGTGGTTTCGGCCGACGGCATCGTCGCATGGTCGCGCCGCTCGTCGTCGGTGCGCAGCAGCATCAGGACGTCGCAATCTGCGGGTGCGCGCGATTGGTGGCCCAGCGCGAAGGCGGAGTCCGGGCCGAGATGCGTGGGGCAGGACAGGCGCGCGCTTGCGAAGTCGAGGCTTGGCCGGTCGCGGACGTAGAGCGTGAAAGCGGGATGTTCGGTGGCGAGGCTGGCGAAGCGCGCCACGCCGTCGGGGTTCCGGAAGTGAACCGACTGCGGCAACTGCACCACCGCGCGGTCATGGACCGTCGCCAGGATATGCTCGCGAAACTGCTGATGGTGCGGCCAGATATCGCCGAGATTGCCACCGCCATGCAGGAACAGCGTCCCCGTCGGACAGGCGCGGCGAAAAGCCTCGGCATCGAAATCGTGCCATGCGGAGACATAGGCGGGCTCATGCCCGGTTATCCCGCGCAGCATCGCGATTTCGCCGAGCCAGATCGCGCTGTCGCCGACATTGGCGTGGTCCGGAAAGTCGACCAGGGCATAGGGGTCGCCGGGCCCGACATGGGCGCGATACAGCTGGTCGAGGGCATGCTGGATAGCGTTGGCCGTCGTCATGCGGCGAGCGGCGTCCGCGCGGTGGCCACGTCGCGGTACAAGGCCTCGCAGTGGTCCAGCCAGAGGTCGTGGGTGAAGGATCGCTCCACGCGCTTGCGCGGCACGTCTCGCGGCAGGGCCATGGCCGTGAGGATCGCGTCCGCCAGTCCGGGAACGTCGCCGGCGGTGGCGAAGTATCCGGCCTCACCGACGATCTCGCGCGCGGCGCCCATGTCGAATGCGGCAACGGGCAGGCCGCATGCCATCGCCTCCACCGCGACCAGCCCGAAAGGCTCGTCCCAGCAGGGCGTGAAGACGAAGACGGAGGCTTGGCCGATCGCCGCGGCGAGGGCCGCGCCGCCCAGATGCCCGCCATAGCGGATGTCGCCGCCGAGCAGCGGCTCTACCTCGGCATGCCAGTAGTCGGGGTCCTCGACCGGGCCGAACAGGGTGAGCGGCACGCCCGCGATCCGCGCTGCCTGCGCGGCCAGATGCGGGCCCTTGTTCGGGGTGATCCGTCCGCACCATGCGGCGCTGCCGTCGCCTTGGGGCACGAACGGCCACAGGGCGGGGTCGATGCCGTTATGCAGCACGGATGCCTCGGGCGGCGCCCCCTCCGGCCACCATGCGGTGAGCTGCCGGGCGGAGGTCACGGTCAAGCGGTGGGTCGGCACTGCGCTCGCCCGGACGAACCAGTGCAGCGCGTCATAGGGCGGAACGTGGAGCGAGGTGACGGTCGGCACCGTCGCCGTGCGACGCGGCTCGATCGGGAAGCGGTGCAGGCTGTTATTGTGCACGACATCGAACCCGCCAGCCGCGATCCGGTCGCATGCTGCGTCATAGCCGCCGTCCAGATGCGCGATCAGCGGCGCAGAGCCGCGATGCTCCGCCCAGGGGAAGGTCGCCTCGTAATGGGTCGGCAGGACGGGATCGATGGTGAAGCGGGGATCGCTGTCGCCGGACGCGAACAGCACGACATCATGGCCGCGCGCCTGAAGCCCCGCCGCCAGATGCCAGCAATGCGACTCCATGCCCCCGGCGAAGGGTTGCGCGATGCGCTGGCGGACATGGCCGAGGACCGCGATCCTCATGCCGCGACGCGCGCTTCCAGCAGGCGAATGACGGTGGCGGTGTTGGCATAGGGCTGATGGCTCTGCTGCCCGGTCAAGGCCAGATCCTCGGCATCGGGGCGGCGCAGGATGCGGATCGGCCGGCCCGGCGCATGGTCGATCAGGCCCATCAGGCCGAAAGCGTGCAGCCAGTGGCCCATGGTGCGATAGCCCCACTTCTCCTCGAAAAGCTGCGCATTGCGTACCACGCTGTCCAGATGGTGGACGGGCGGCATGTGATGCGGGTGATATTGGTGATACGCCAGCGCGCCCTTGACCCAGGCGATCGGCACACCCGCCTGATCCAGCGTCTTGCCGAAATCGGTATCCTCGCCGCCATAGCCGGCATAGCGTTCGTCGAACCCGCCGACGCGCAGGAAGGTGTCGCGCCGCATCGCGAAGTTGAGCGACCAGAAGCAGCGATAATCCTCGCACCGCTCGATCCCGCGGGGCGGGGGACCGCGCCGGTCGGAATGCTTCACCGCGACCTCGGCAAAACGGTCGAAGGACCAGTCATCGGCCGTGGCGCCGCCCGGCAGATACATGACCTCGCCCATCAACAGCCCGTCATAATCCACCAGGAACCCGGCATAATCCGCGACCAGCGTCGGCGTCGGGATGCAGTCCATGTCGAGAAAGACGATCATCTCGCCGATGGCGGCGCGCGCCGCGGCGTTGCGCGCTTGCGCCAGGGGCAGCGCGTCGCCGACGATCTGCATCTGCCGAATGGGAAAGGGCGCGTCGGGCAGCACATAGAGCGCGTCCTGCATCACCGCGACGATCAGTTCGGCGGGCTGCTGCGTCTGCCGGGACAGGCCGTGGACGAGGTTGACGAGGTGGTCGGGGCGGCCCTTGGCCAAGGTGACGACGGAGATCTGGGTCATGCGGATGGTTGCTCGTTCGGCATGGGGTGGGAAGGGGCGGGGGTGGAACAGGGCGACCACAGCCGGTCGGCAAGCGCCTCCAGCCAGCGGGCGGTCGCCTCGGCAGGTGCATCGTCGATCATGCTGCGTTGCCGGTGGGGGTCATGGGCAGCCACCGTGTCGGCCAGCGCCTGACTCCACCCGCTGGCCGAGGATGGCAGATGGGGGCGGACGGTGGCGACGCCGGCGCGGGCGAGCGCGTCAGCCTTGCAATGCTGTTCGTCGAAATAACGCCATTCGGGTACCGCCAGCCAGGGGCGGCCGGCGGCCAATATCTGCTGGCAGGTCGTATTGCCCGTCGAGGCGATGACGATGTCAGCGGCGGCGATATGATCCGCCGCATCATCCACCCAGCCGCGATGTTCGATATTGGCGGGCTCGGTTGCGTGCCAGTCGCGCTGTACCGGGCCGATGGTGATCCAGCGCGCGTTAGGGCGGGTGCGTGCGCCGACACCGAGCGGCGCCTGCGCAAAACCGCCGCCGCCACCGCCCGCGACCACGAGGATCATTTCCTCGCCCGGTGCGACGCCGATGCGCTGGCGAGCCACCTCGCGCTCGGATACGCGGGTGTCCACGCCCAGGCCGCCGGCAAAGCAGGTACGCGCGCGCATTCCGGCATCCCAATCGCTCTGCGCAAGATCGGCATGAAAGGGCGCGAGCAGTCCGGCAGCACCGTCATAGGCCGCGCGGTGACCGGGATCGCCACGTTCGCCATGCTGGAGGATCTTGACGTGCGGCACCGAACAGATGCGGGCCAGTTGCGCAATTTCGGCAGACACGTCGCAGATCATGAGCGCGGGGTCGGCATGGTCGAACCACGCGGTGATCGTCGCCATCGCGCGCCGTATGCCGGGCCAGCCCAAGGGCGCGCAGTGCAGCGTATCGGGCGTCGGCACCCAATCCATCGTTCCCGCTTCCGCACCCGTTGCCTCGAAGAGCGAGGGAATGCGGATGCGTTCAACATGCTCCGGCAGCGACGGGAAGATATCGTCGCGTGCGCAGAAGATGGTGAGGGGGCGTCCGGGCGGCAGGGCGCGGGCGATAGCGGCGCAGCGTTCGGCGTGGCCGCGGCCCTGATGGTGGACGAAATAGCCGAAGGGGCGGGTCATGCCGCCACCTGCAGCGGTGCGGACGCCAGTCCATGCAGCGCCAGCCCCTCCAATACGCCGGCGGCATGAGGTGCCGCAGTCCGGTACAATCCCGGTCTCGGTTCCAGATGGTCGAGATCGGTGTCGGCGTTGGCAACGACGATGGCATGGCCGCACGCCGCCAGCATATCAGCATCGTTTCCGCTGTCGCCCGCAGCGAGACACGCCGACAGGGGCAGTCCCATTCGACCGGCATAGGCGGCAATGGCAGCGGCCTTGCCGCCGGCCGGTGCCAGCACGTCGATCAGGTGGCCATGCGAAAAGATGACGCGCGCGGCCACTCCCGCATCGGCCAGCGCATCGCGGATGGTGGCGACCGTGGCCTCGTCGCCGAAGAAGCTGATCTTGTGCCGGGTCTGCACCGCATGCGGTTGCGCGGTCAGCGAAAGCGGGGCCAGCGCCTTCACCGCTGCATCGCGGTCCCAGTCCCGGTCGAGCAGCGCGGCGTAATCAGGGCATGCGCGCCAGTTCCCATCGTCATCCCGCCGCATGATCCGCGTGCCGACATCGACGATATAAGCATCCGGCTGAGGCAGATTCCATGCGCCGAGCACGGTGCGCGCATCATGGAACGAGCGCCCGGTCGCCACGATGAACGGGATGTCGCGAACGCCTGCCCAGTCGGCAAAGGCGCGCGCGCTTTCTACACAGCCGGTCAACGTGTTGTCGATATCGGAGGCGAGCAGCCGCGGCTGCCCCGCCGTGCGATAGACGGCGATCGACGAAGCCGCATAACGATCCCAGCTATAGCGATCGACCCGCGCCAGTGCCGACGCGGCGAGCGTGGCGTGGCGATCCGCATCGCCGATGAGCGTACGACAGGCATCCGCGATCGCCGCATCGTCGCGCGGATCGACCAGCAGACCGTGGCCGAGCGCGGCGACGATCTCCACCGGTCCGCCGTTGCAGGTTGCGACCACGGGGACACCCGCCGCAGCGGCCTCGATCACGGTCAAGCCGAACGGTTCATGCAGCGCGGGATTGACGAACACGCCGCCCCGGCCCGCGCGTGCGTAAAGTGCAGCGACATCGGCCGCGCCGTGTCGTGCGGGCAGCGCGACTTTCCCGTGAAGTACTGGATCCGCCGCCAGCGCCGCCAGTTCGTCCAGCACGGCGCGTTCCTCACCCGTCGCATGGTCATGCTGACCGGCGAGGATCACGAGGTTGGCAGCGGATCGCAGCGCCGGATCGGCGGCATAGGCGCGCAGCAATGCCGCAAGGTTCTTCTTGCGGACCGGCCTGGCGATCGCGAGCAGGATGGGCAGATCGGGATCGTCGAACCACGTGCCCAGATGATCGGCGAGCGTCTCCTCGCCGCTGGTGGCAGCACGGTGTGGCACGCCCGGCGACAGGCAATGCACCCGCGCCGCCGCCGTGATGCCGTACCCACCGACCTGCCGATCCGCTTCGTCCCGTGTCGATACGATGATGGCATCGGCATGAATGATCGCGTTCCGCTCCGCCGCGATACGTGCTTCCAGGGCATCGCCGGCAAAACCCTGCCTGCGCTTGTCGATGCCCAGCGCATGCGGGGTATAGACGAAGGGAATGCCGAAGCGCTTCTGGGCAACGCGGGCGACGTCGGCGGCGTCGGCGAAATGCGCGTGGATTACGTCGGGCAGGCGGGGAAGTGCGGCCAGATACCGGCAGAATGCCTCTGTAAACGCCGCAAGGTCGCTCGCCAGATCCTCCTTTTCGAGATAGCGGCGATCGTCGGTGGCGATCCGCTCGATCGTGAGTTTCGGGCCAAGCCATTCCGATCGCTGGGCATGCACAGTGCCGAGTTCGGCATCATCGAACAGGCGGGTGACGATGCTGACCGCATCCACGCATTGCCGCTGTGCCTGTGCGGAGGCAGCGTCCAGAACATAGGCGATATGGCCACCGGTATCAGCGGTGATGCCGAACGTCACAGGCGGTGCTTTCAAACAGCCGCCGAGTGCGAGATGAATGATGTGCAGCGCAGCCCCCATTTTATTGCTGGCATGTAACGTTGCTAACCCAGATTGGCTCCAAGCGGTTGGATCGGCGTGGCGGCCGCAACCGTACCTACCCGTGGCGAGGTTGTTTCAGCCTCCGTGGCGAGGCATGATCGCTCTAAGTCAGCCGTTCAGGAGAGGCCCGCCATGTCCCGTCCAATCGTTGCATTCGCCTGTGTCGCCGCGCTGGGGAGCGCGGGAATTGCGGCGCAATCCGTCCGGCCCGGCAAGGACATCGCCGCCGCCGTCGCCGCCTCTACCCGTAGCGAAGCAGACCGGGCGCGCGATCGTTATCGACATCCGGCCGAGACGCTGGCTTTCTTTGGTGTAAAACCGACGCAGACGGTGGTCGAGTTCATCCCCGGTGGCGGCTGGTATACCGCTATCCTCGCGCCGATGGTGAAGGGGCGCGGGCACTATGTTGCGCTGGTGCCGACATCGCAGGCGGAGCGCACCAGCGCTGCGCTCGCCGCCAAGGCGGACGCCTATGGCAAGACGGTGGTCCGGACGGTCGATTTCGCAACCGGCCTATCCACCGTGCCGGCGGGCAGCGCAGACGTGGTGCTGACCTTTCGCAACGTCCATAACCTGTTGATGCAGGATGATCCGGCGGTGGTCGGGCGGACGTTCAAGGCGTTTTACGATGCGTTGAAGCCGGGGGGCGTGCTGGGGGTGGTCGACCATCGGTTGCCCGAGGAGATGGATGCGGCGCGGGAAAAGTCGAGCGGGTATATCAAGCGCTCGACGGTGGTGCGTCTGGCGCAGGAGGCGGGCTTCCGTCTGGCCGGGGAGTCGAAGGTCAACGCCAACCCCAAGGACACGCACGATCACCCACAGGGCGTGTGGACGCTGCCGCCCTCCTATCGTCTGAAGGATGTCGACCGCGCCAAATATGCCGCGATCGGCGAGAGCGACCGCTTCACGCTGAAGTTCGTGAAGCCGCAATAAGGCATTGCCCGGAAACGGTTTCGATCGCGTTTCCGGGCGATCCCTATCAGGCGGGCTGACCGTTACCGCCGGACGATCCGAAAATCTGTCCGGTGGAATAGCTGAGGCTGGGATCGGCCGCGGCGACATACAGCGCCGCGATCTCGGCAGGCTGTCCCGCCCGACCGAGCGGTGTCGTCTCGCCGAAGCTGCGCAGCTTGTCCGGCGTTGCGCCGCCACTCACCTGTAGCGGTGTCCAGAACGGTCCCGGCGCCACGGCGTTTACCCGGATACCCCGGCTGGCGAGTTGCTTGGCCATGCTCTTGGTGAAGTTCAGCACCGCGGCGCGGGTCAGGGCGTAGTCGACGATGTCAGGGGACGGGTCGCCGGCCTGTTCGGACGAGGTGTTGACGATGACCGCGCCCGCACCCATCCGCTCCACGGCCGCCTTGGTCAGCCAGAAGGGTGCGTAGACGTTCGTCTTCATCGTATCGTCGAAATCCTGGGCGGAAATGTCTGCGATACCGGGCCGGGTCTGTTGCCGCGCCGCGTTGTTGACCAGGATGTCGAGCCCACCGAGTTGTTCGGCCGCCTGTTGGATCAGGCGCCGGCAAAAGCGTTCGTCGCGCAAATCGCCGGGGATCGCGACTGCCTTGCGGCCTTCCGCGCGGATGAGCGCGATCACCTCGCGCGCGTCGGGCTCCTCCGCGGGCAAATAGTTGATCGCGACATCGGCGCCTTCGCGGGCGTAGGCGATCGCCGCGGCCCGGCCGATGCCACTGTCGCCGCCGGTGATCAGGGCCCGCTTCCCCGCCAGCTTGCCCGATCCCTTGTAGCTCGTCTCGCCATGATCGGGGCGCGGCGTCATCCTGGATGCCAGGCCCGGCCAGGGTTGACGTTGAACGGGATAGGGCGGCTTCGGATAGGCGCCCGCGGCGGGCGTGGTCGCAGCGGGGGCTTTGCCGCCCTGTGCGGCAGCCCCCGCCTGCGTCGCGGCAACGGCGCCCGCGGCCACCGCCGCGCCTGTCACGAAGGTGCGACGTGTTGTGTCGGTCATGATCGTAGCTCCCGGATGTACCGGTCCACAAAGCATCGGCGGATCGGTTCCGTTCCGCCCGCCACCGCTCCGAACGCCAAGGTTCGGGAGCGGTGGTTTTGCCGTCATTTCACCACGATGCGGGGCAGTGTGCGGATCGGCTCCACGGTGATGGCGCGGAAGAAGGTTTCGGCACCCTCCGACTGCAACTGGATATGCCCGTGCGTGAGCGGCTGGCGGCTGCCGTCCGGCGCGACCGTCGCGAGATCGCGGGCTTCCGCTACCGGCACGCCATTGACGACATGGATCGCCCGGTCGCCGACCACGTACAGGTCGAGCGTGTTCCATTCACCGATCGGCCGTTCGGCATCGCTGGCCGCCTCGACATTCCAGGTGCCGGTGCCGTTCACCATGTCGACCGTGCGCCCGGTGGTGCGGAAGCGCAGGTGCGGCGCGATCAGCGAGGGGTCGAGCGCCACCGTCGTGCGGGCGCGTACCTTGCCGCCGACCATCACGATCATGCCGGTCGACCCCTTCATGATCTCGAATTCCACCGATGGCCGCCACGTTCCGAACACCTCGCCCGGCTGGCCGTGCGTGTGGTACAACAAACCGTTGTTCGGCGGCTCCTTTTCGCGGGGTGCCCAGGTCTTGGCGCCCCATTTATATTGCAGGCGCAGGTGATAATCGCGCAGGTCCGCGGTGTTCACCAGACTGCCCCAGGTCTGTCCCTTGATCCAGATCGCGGGCGCGCCGTCCACCTGCCTGACGGCGAAGTCGCCGGATGTATCGCGGCTTGTGCCGACCGGTTTCGCGTTCGGATCGCCACGATAGGTCAGTGCCGGATCGGCATAGCCGAGCCACGGTTGCCAACCGGTCAGGCTGCGCCCGTCGAATAGCGCGGTGACCTTGCCCGTCGCCTTTGGCAGATCAGCCAGCACCAGACGTTGCCGGGCAGCGGGCGGATCGCCGGCAATGGCGCGCGCCTGTTCAAGCGAGCTTTGCGCCCAGGCTGCGGCCGGCAGCAGGAGCGCTGCAAATATCATTCGTTTTTTCAGCATGATGATCCCCGAATCCTCACCGGCGAACGTGACCGGAACGGCGGGGGAATGCAAACGCGACGATCCTGCACTCTCGGGCGTTCGAAGCCCCGCGACAGTGACAAGGACCATGACATGAAGGTAATGGCTTTACGTGCCCCGATCGGCCTCGATCGACTGGCGATGGAGGACCGGCGCGATCCCGGCGAGCCGGGACCGGGCGAGATCCGGGTCGCGCTGCACGGGAGTTCGCTCAACTTCCACGATCTCGGCGTCGCGACCGGGCGGATGCCGGCCGCGGACGGGCGCATCCCCCTGGCCGATGGCGCCGGCACCGTCGAGGCCGTCGGACCTGGTGTCGGCGAGTTCGCGGTGGGCGACATGGTGGTGTCCTGCTTCTTTCCCGATTGGCAGGATGGGCCGCCCACCGTGGGTGACTTTTCGCGCACGCCCGGCGACGGCATCGACGGCTTCGCCCAGGAGTTCGTGGTGCTGCCCGCGACGGCCTTCACCCATGCGCCCAAAGGCTTCGACGCGGTAGAGGCGGCAACGATCACCACCGCAGGCCTGACGGCATGGCGTGCGCTGGTCGTCGATGGCGGGATCAAGGCCGGTGACACGGTCCTGCTGCTGGGTACCGGGGGTGTTTCCATTTGGGCCTTGCAACTCGCCCGCTTGATGGGGGCCACGGTGGCGATCACCTCCTCATCGGGCGAGAAGCTGGAACGGGCGCAGGACATGGGTGCGGCGTTCACGCTGAACTATCGCGAGCAGCAGGATTGGGGCCGCGTGGTGCGCGACTGGACCGGGGGGCGGGGCGTCGATCATGTGGTGGAGGTCGGCGGACCGGGGACGCTGGCCCAGTCGATCGAGGCGGTGCGGGTCGGCGGGCATATCTCGCTGATCGGCGTGTTGACGGGAGCGGGAGGAGAGGTGCCGACCGCCGCCCTGATGGCGCGGCAGGCGCGGCTGCAAGGATTGATCGTCGGGAGCAGGCGTGAGCAGCAGGATTTTGTCCGCGCATTGGACGCCGCGGAGATCCGCCCGATCATCGACCGCCGCTTTGCGCTGGACGCTCTGGCCGACGCATTCCGCTACGAAATGGGTGGTGCCCATTTCGGCAAGATCGGCGTCGAATGGTGATGCGGTGGCGGGGCCTGCCGTGGCCGGCCCCGCCACCGTTCATGTCATGCAGGGTTTCTGCCGAACTCTTTGCAAACGCCACAGCGATCATTTGACGGAGTAATATACCAAAGTATTGCCATGGATTGCCTTTTCCAAGACCTTCACCCGCCAAGTAAAAATGTAGCAAAAACCAAATCTTATCTCTTGCGGCTTGCCGCGCGTCAGGCATATGGTAGCGATCACAAAGCCGGCATCTGACCGGTGGGAGGAATGGGCCGAACAAGGACGGCCTGCTATTAGGAGGGGCAAATATGAAGGCCAATGGTCTCACGTCGACGCTCGCGCGGTCGGTATCCCTGGTGGCGGTCGCCACCTGTCTCACATTGACGACCACCGCGTTTGCGCAAACGCAAACCGGGGCGGAGGCGACGAACGCGCAGCCGACGACCCCGCCGGGCACGACAGCCGATCCGGCTGCGGCGGCGGGCCAGCTGACCACGCCGCAAACGGCGCCGGCGTCGGAAAGCGCCGCCACGGACGGCACCGGCGACGAGATCGTGGTGACCGGTATCCGCGCCAGCCTGGAGCGGTCGATCGCGATCAAGCGCAACTCCACCGGTATCGTGGACGCGATCTCGGCCGAGGATATCGGCAAGTTCCCCGACACCAACCTGGCCGAATCGCTTCAGCGCATCACCGGCGTGTCGATCAACCGGACGAACGGCGAAGGTGCACTGGTGACGGTGCGCGGCTTCGGGCCGAGCTACAATCTGGTGACGCTCAACGGGCGCCAGCTGGCGACCGCGAACGTATCCGTGGTCGGCGGTGACCAGAATGCCGATACGGCACAGGGCTCCAGCCGTTCCTTCGACTTTTCCAACTTGGCGTCGGAGGGCGTGCGGACGCTGGAGGTATACAAGACGGGGCGGGCCGCGATCCCGACCGGCGGTATCGGCGCGACGATCAACGTCGTCACCCGACGCCCCCTGGACGGCAAGGGCGGCCTGACCGGCAGCGTCGGCGCCAAGGCGCTGTACGATACCAGCACGGACGGTTGCCTGGATTGCGGATCGAAGGTGACGCCCGAATTGTCCGGAGTGCTGAACTGGGCCGATCCGACGGACCGTTTCGGCGTTTCGCTGTTCGGCAGCTACCAGAAGCGCAACTTCACCTCGATCAGCGCGACGTCCAACGACTGGAACATCATTCCCTACAGCACTTTCCTGTCGGGCGGGTTCGTGCGGTCGGACGGCAGCACGGTCATCACCGGCGCGCCGACCGATCCGAACCAGCTGGTCGGCGTTCCCAATGACAGCCGCTACCATTATGCCGAGGGCAGCCGCGAGCGCATCAACGGGCAAGCGGTGCTGCAATTCAAGCCGATCGAAACGGTGACACTGACCGCCGATGCGCTGTTTGCGCAGAACCGGCAGGAGGAAATCCGGTCGGACCTGTCGAACTGGTTCAGCCGCCCGTTCGACGAGGTGCGCTTCGACGGCAACCCGACGGTCGCCACCGCGACCTATCTCCACGAGACGATCAACGGCGCGAAGGACGAAGGCTTCGAAGCGCAGAACCGTGCGCAGAAAAGCCGTGTCCAGGATTACGGCCTGAACATGCGCTGGGACATTGCCGACAACTTCTCCCTCAACATCGACGGACATTACAGCAAGGCGTCGAGCAACCCCAACAATCCCAACGGCGCCAGCTCGACACTGGTCGGCATGGGCGCGAACGTCGTCACCGCCCATTCGGTCGATTATAGCGGTGACATCCCCAAGCAGGACATCACCCTCAACGGGCCATTGACGGTGGCACAGGTAGGGTCGCAGATCGGCCGCACCTTCGCCTCGTCGCAGGAACAGCGGGTGAAGGAGATCCGCGCAGATTTCGGCTGGGACCTGGGCGGGGGCAGCCGTGTCGACTTCGGCGGAAACTTCCGCAACACGGTGATGGATCAGACGCGCGTCGCCACCCAGCAGACGCTGGGTGACTGGGGTATCACCAACCCCGGCGACGTCGAACGGCTGGCGCCCGGCGCGCTGCAAAGCTTCTGCCTGATCTGCAAGTTCCGGAAGTTCGATCCCGGCAACGATCCTGAGTCGCAGATCGCCTTCCGCGGCAACGCAGCCGGCATCTATTCCATCCTGTCGCCTTATTATGCCGGTCTGGGCGCCGCCAACGCCGTCGGTATCACCACCAACGAAGACAATCGTGTCCGGGAAAAGATCTGGTCCGCCTATGCGCAGGTCACCTGGAAGGGCGAGATCGCCAACGCACCGGCGACGCTGGTCGGCGGTTTGCGGTACGAGAAGACCAAATCGCGCTCCATCTCTCTGGTGGCGGTGCCGGCGGGCATCAACTGGGTGTCCGACAACGACTTCACCGTCGTCATCTCGAACCAGAGCAGCTACCTGCGCGATCGGGGCAGCTACGACAATTTCCTGCCGTCGATCGATTTTCAGGTTGAGCTGCAGCAGAACCTGATCGGACGCGTATCGTACAGCAAGACGATCGCCCGGCCGGAATATGGCAATCTGTTCACCTCCACCAGCGTGAACGGCCCGCCGCGCCCGATCGCCAATGGCGGCATCGCGACCGCATCGACCGGCAACGCGCAACTGGTGCCGCTGGAATCGGACAATTTCGATGCGTCGATCGAATGGTACTACAAGCCCGACAGCTATGTTTCGCTCGGGTTGTTCGACAAGCGTGTCCGCAATTTCATCGGCAACGGGCAATTCACCTCCGACCTGTTCGGGCTGCGCGATCCCAGCTCGGGCGCGGCCGGCACGCGGTCGGGCCAGGCGCGCGCGGCGCTCCAAGCATTGGGCGCCGACCAGAGCGACGTGAACCTGTTCGCGCTGACCGCCCTGCTCGACCAGACCGGGTCGATCGCGGCGGCCACCACGCAGTTCCAGGCGAACTACAACACCACCACCCGCTCGCTGAACGACGATTTCGTCAAGCAGATCAACAGCGCGCGCGACGTGATCGCCAACGGTACCGACGTGCTCTACCAGTTCCAGGTGACGCAGCCGGTCAACAACCGCGATGCCGAGATCTACGGCCTGGAGGTTGCCGGACAGCATTTCTTCGGATCGACCGGGTTCGGTGTCGGGGCGGCCTATACGCTGGTGCGCGGCGATGTCGGGTTCAACATCGGCGCCAGCCCGTCAGAGGATCAGTTTGCGCTGCTCGGCCTGTCGGATACGTTCAACGCCACGCTGATCTACGACAAATATGGGCTGTCGGCCCGCGTCGCCTATAACTGGCGCGACAAGTTCCTGTCGGGGATCAACCGCCAGGGTTCACGCAATCCGGAGTTCACCAAGCCGTTCGGTCAGCTGGACGTCAACATCAGCTACGACATTACGCCCAATTTCGCGGTGTCGTTCGAGGGCATCAACCTGACGGAACAGAAACTGCGCACCTATGCCCGCGACGAGAGCCAGCTTTGGTTCGGGCAGGAGCTGCGTCGCCGCTTCCTGCTGGGTGGCCGCTTCCGCTTCTGATCGGGGATTGTCGCCGATGGCGCTCGCCCGCATGATAGGCGGGCGAGCGCCCAATGGCTTATAAGGTTTGTTCGTGACGAACATCGTGCTTCTCAACAATGTCGATCATCACGATCTGACGGTGATCACCCGCCCAGGTGCGGCTTACGGCGATGCGGTAAACCAGACGCTGATCTTCCCGACCGAATGGGAGGAGGCACAGCGCGATTATCCGATCCTGTTCCGGCGGTCCGAAGATGGCCGGCTCCATTCGGTTGCGCTGCTCGGCCTGGACCGGGACGAAAACCTGTTTCTGGATGATGGCGTGTGGCAGGCGCGCTATATTCCGGCGTTGCACCAACGCGGGCCTTTCTCCATCGGCGTACCGCGCGACGGGGAGGGCGGGGCCGGCGAGCCGATGATCCATGTCGATCTCGATCACGTGCGGGTCGGCCGAGGTGGAGAGGGCAGCCCGGTTTTCCTGCCGCAAGGGGGCAACAGTCCCTATCTGGAAGCGGTCGCGGACGTTCTCAGGCGTATCCATGCGGGATCGCAGGCCAATGATGCGTTGTTCGCTGCACTGGACGCCGAGGGGGTGATCGAGGCGGTGTCGATCGAGGTCGTGCTCGATGACAGCAGGCGGTACGTGCTGGACGATTTTCATGCGATCGGTGCCGAGGCGATGGCCCGGCTGACGGGCGATGCGCTGGAGCGGCTGCATGCGCAGGGGTATCTGCAACCTGCGATCTGGGCGCTGTCTTCGCTCGGCAACGTGCCGCATCTGATCGATCGCAAGAACCGGCGGCTCGCTGGCGCCTGATGGACCTGGCGGCGCTTCCCCCCGTTCGCGTGATCGACGGCCTGCGACATGACGCCGTGGATTTTTCTGCCCTGATCAACGACGGCGCGCCGGTGGTGCTGAAGGGGGCGGCCGCCGATCTGCCGCTGGTCGCCATAGGGCGGGACGGTGCGGATGCGGCGATGGCGTATCTCGCGCGCTTCGATGCGGGCCGGGCGGTGGTAGGTTTCGTCGGCGAGCCGGCGATCGCAGGGCGCTTCTTCTACAACGATACGCTGACGGCGATGAACTTTGCCGCCGGGCGTGCGCCGCTGGCCGACTATCTAGCCCGCATCCGCGACGGCGAGGATGCTGTGTATCTGGGTTCGACCGATTTGGACATCTACTTCCCCGGCCTGCGGGCCGAGAACCCGGTCGTGCCGGACGGCGTCCTGCCGGGCGGAACCAGGCCGTTGGCGAGCATCTGGATCGGCAACCATACGGTCGCCGCGACCCATTGGGACATGTCGAACAACATCGCGTGTCCGCTTGTCGGGCGCCGCCGGTTCCTGCTTTTCCCGCCCGATCAGATCGCCAACCTCTACCCCGGACCGCTGGACCCTACGCCCGGCGGACAGGTGGTGAGCATGGTCGATCCGCGGGCCCCCGATCTGGATCGCTATCCGCGGTACCGTGCGGCGCTGGAGCGGGCAGTGGTGGCCGAACTCGAACCGGGCGATGTGCTCGTCTATCCGGCACTGTGGTGGCATCAGGTGGAGGCGCTGGACGGCTTCAACGTGATGATCAACCATTGGTGGAACGATACGCCCGCCTTTGTCGATACGCCGATGACCACGTTGCTGCACGGACTGCTCAGCCTTCGCAGCCGCCCCGACAGCGAAAAGCAGAGCTGGCGCGCGCTGTTCGACTATTATCTGTTCGGCCCGGCTGGGCAGGGGGCGGAGCATTTGCCGAGGCATGCGCGGGGGGCGCTCGGGGAGATGGATGAGGGGGCGGCGCGCAGGTTGCGGGCCCAGGTGATGCAAAGGCTGAACCGATGAGCGAACGGCGGCGGGTGGTGATCGCGGGCGGGGGGACGTCCGGCTGGCTGACGGCCGCGGCACTGGGGCAGCAGTTGGGATCCGTGCTGGATATCACCTTGATCGAATCCGACGAGATCGGGACGATCGGCGTCGGGGAATCCACCATCCCGACGGCGCGGGCGTTTCACCGGCTGATCGGCATCGACGAGCAGCGGTTCATGGCGGAGACCGGCGCGAGCTTCAAGCTGGGGATCGCGTTCGAGGA